>NZ_QAOZ01000021.1:0-133624 GCF_003050885.1 Rhodococcus sp. OK611 | reverse complement strand
TCTTCTTGTCGCCGTTGAGGATCTGATCGAGTGCCTTGGCTCGGCGGGCGAGGGTGGTGGAGTCTTCGGTGCGGGCGGCGTAGAGGAGGTAGCGGGCGCAGGCCTGTGCGCGGGTGGAGTCGGTTCCGACGATGTCGAACACATTCTCGCCGTTGCCGTCACCGTCGGGTTCTCCGTCGCCGTCACTGTCGGTCTCGGCCGTGTCGTCGTCGGCGGTGTTGTCGGTAGAGCGTGCCGGGGCGTCGGGGTCGGGAACCTTGCTCAGGAGTTCAACGATCACCCGGATCTGGTCGTAATCGGTTTCGCCGGCGTCGAACGCGGCGGCCACCTCCGAGTGCTTCGCCAGCTCCCGTCCGAGTTTGACGATCCTGTTTGCCTGGCCGGGCGTCATGGTAGTCGCGCCGGCGAGCCAGTTGCCGGGGGAGGAGGCCCCGACCTGCTCGGCCACGCACCGCTGATCGACCTGATGCATCAGACGTACCCGCAGCGCCTCGAGCTGCCGCATCCGCAGCGAGAGCTCGGGAATCAGCCGCAGGAGTTCGGTGTCTGCGAGCTGCCACGCGGCCACATCCGGTGGCGCGGTGAGCATCTCGTCGAGATCCATGTTCGAAGTCTACTCGAACACACGTTCGATAATAATTGGGTTGAAAGTAAATAGCTCAGCCCGGCTTACGGCTGCCAGACGTAGACCTTGCCGCCCTCATACCCGGCCCCTGAGCCCGAGCCGAAGAGCCCCATGGCGGCGAGCGGGTTCTGCAGGCCGTGCACCTTGCCCTGCGGATCGGTCTGGCTCGCATAGAAGAACCCGTGCCACGAGCCGCAGGAGATGCGATCCGTGCCGTACGGGCTGATGACGACCATCTTGTCGGTGGTCCAGGCCTGCGGGTCGAGCGGCACCACGAACTGGTCACTGCACGGATGCGACTCCGGCCCACCCTGTCCCCTGACCGCCTCGGCCGAAGCGGCCGGGGCCAGCAGGGTTCCGAGACCGATCGCCAGGGCGCAGGACCCGGCTAAGAGCATGCGGTTCATCGTCGATTACCTCCCGGAGACGCGAAACAGCCCAGACAGTATGTCTGTCGGCCCGGGACCGGCCCCCGTTACCGCACCGTCGCGGGCACGGCGGCGAGCACGGGATCGCCCAGGACATCGGCGAGGTCGCGGGCGGCACCTCGGTCGAACTCCTCGGTGAACACCGCCGCAGACACGGCATCCCTGATCAGAGCCTCGATCCGGACCACGTCACCTCGCTCGGCGTCGGGTAGCGGCTGGCCCACCGCCTTCCTGGCCGCGGCGGCGGCCCCCAACAGCCGCGCGGCGAGCTCGGGGCGGCCGCCCGCCGCGTGTGCACCGGCGATCCCCTCCAGCGCCAGAGCGATCGCGCGGGGATCGCCGGTCTCCCGGACCGCGGCGAGACCCTCGTGGTGCAGCGCCAACGCCTGCTCGACCTCGCCGCGCTGCTCCGCGTTGAAGCCCAGTTCGGCGAGGATCAGCACCACGCCGTAGAACGGGATCCCCTGGGCGGACTCGAGGCGCCGATCCCACTCGAGCCAGTGCTGCAGATGCACCCGGGCGCCATCCAGGTCGCCCGTCCTTCGGGCCACCAGCGCGAGCCCGATCTCGGCGAACTGCTCGGCGAACCGGTGCGACTGCTCCGCGGCGACCCGCATCGCGCGCTCGTGTAGCTCCCTGGACTCATCGAAATCACCTGTGAGTAAGGCAATTCGACCGAGACCGGACAGCCGGTACGACACATCGGTCCACAGGTGGAGCTCCTCGGCGAGGCCGACCCCTTCCCGGTGCAGGCGGGCGGCATCCGAGTAGTCGCCGGCGATCTCCGCGAGTGTGGCCAACACATCGGTGGCCTGAATTCGGCCCCACCCGTCCCCCAGTTCCGCGAACGCGGCCATGCCCGCGGCGGCGTGACGCCCGACCGATTCCAGATCCCCCCGGAACAGCGCGGCGGTCGCGAGGGCATGCTCCGCCGCTCCGATGCCCCAGCGGTCACCGAGTTCACGGAAGGTCGAGATCGCCGCGTCGATCAGCTCGGAGCTCACGTCCAGCGCGCCCAGCCTCAGGTGGACATACGCCAGGAACCACTGCGCCCGCGCCCGCCCACCCCGATCGTCGGCGCCGTCGAAGGCCCGCAACAACGCCCGGCTCCGCTCCCCCGGTTCGGTACCCTCGCCGACCAGCATCGCGAAGCCGGCGAGCCAGGCACCGGCCCTGGCCGTGCCTGCGACCGCGGCTTCCCCTGGGGCCGCCAGCGCCGCGCGCAGCGCCCTGTTCCCCTCCGACAACCGGCCACGAAGAAACCAGTACCACGCCATCGCATCGGCGATCCGCACCGCGAGGTCCGCCTCGCCTCGCTCCGCAGCGCCGTCGAGAGCGGCACGAATGTTTGCTGCCTCGGCGTCGAGCCGACGCAGGCCCGCGTGCTGGTCTCCGCCGCGCAGCCGCGACTCGGTCCGCTCGGCGAGCTCCGTGTAGAAGATGTTGTGCTGCAGGCGAACCTGCTCGAACTCTCCGGCCTCGTGCAGCCGTTCGAGGCTGTAGGCCGCAACTGATTCGAGCAGCCGGTACCTCGGCTCCGCCCCGTCGTCCACGACCACCACGAGCGATCGGTCGACCAGACGGCTCAGCAGATCGAGCACCTCGACGGTGCCGACGCCGACACCGGCACAGACGGCCTCTGCGGCGTCGAGGGCACAACCGCCCTCGTGTACCGCGAGGCGGCGCAACACGATTCGCTCCTGCTCGTCGAGGAGGCCCCAGCTCCAGTCGATCACCGCCCGCAGGGTCTGCTGGCGGGCCGGGGCGCCGCGCCTGCCGGCGGCCAGCAGTCGGAATCGGTCGTCGAGCCGGTCGGCGAGCTGGTGAATCCCCAACGCGCGCACCCGGCTCGCCGCCAACTCCAGCGCCAGCGGAATGCCGTCGAGTCGGCGGCAGATCGCGGCCACGGCGCGCGCGTTCCCGGCGTCCAGCACGAACCCAGGGGCGGTGGCCACGGCGCGCGTCGTGAAGAGCTGCACGGCGGCGGACCGTTCGACGTCCGCGAGGTCCGACTCCGCGTCGGGCAGGCGCAGCGGGGGTATGACCTGCAGGACCTCCCCGTCCACCGCCAGCGGTTCCTGACTGGTGGCCAGAACCCGCAGGCCTGGCGCCCGCCCCAGCAGCAGATCGACCAGCGTCGCAACGGAATCCGCCACATGCTCGCAGTTGTCCAGCACGAGCAACAACCGCCTTGATCGCAGTGCACCCGCGAGCAGGTCCGCCGGATCGGCGGATTCGATCGCCGGGCGGGGACCCGTGACGGCGTCATCGCGTATCCCGAGCACCGCGGCCACCGCGGCGGCCACCTCGCGGGCGGACGACGACTCCGGAACCGCAGGCCTACGCAGCTCGGCGAGCTCGACGAACCACACGCCGTCCGGGAAGTCCTCGGCCACCGCCTCGGCGGCGGCCAGCGCCAATCGCGTTTTCCCCACCCCGCCGGGCCCGGTCAGCGTGACCAGGCGGGCGCCGGCGAGCCGGTCCCGGGCCTCGGCCAGCTCCCGCGCCCGGCCGATCAGGTCGTTGCGCGCCGCGGGCAGGTTGTCCCGGGCGCGCGCGGCGGCGTCCGGGGCCGCCAGAAGCCCCGGGTCCTGATCCAGGATCGAGTGATAGAGGGTGACCAGGTCCGGACTGGGGTCGACGCCGAGCTCCTCGGCCAGCACCTCCCGCAGCTGCCCGTAGCTCGCCAGCGCCTCGCTCTGCCTGCCGGCCCGATAGAGGGCCAGGACCTGCGCGGCACGGAGGCGTTCCCGCAGCGGATGGGCGGCGACCGACGGCCCCAGCTCGTCGGCCAGCAGGTCGTGCTCACCGAGCTCGAGGCGGGCCTCGGCGTGATCCTCGAGAGCGGTCAGCCGCAGTTCCTCCAGGCGGGTGATCGCCTCGCGCGCGAATCCCTCGTCGGCGAAGTCGGCGTAGGCGGACCCCCGCCACAACGCCAGCGCCTCCGCGAGCAGCCCGGCCCGCTCGCGCGGATCGACGGTGGCGCGCGCCCGCGCGGTCAGCGCGGCGAACTGCCCGGCGTCCACGGCGTCCGCCTCGACCCGCAGCAGGTAGCCGGGTGGGCTGTACCCGACCAGATCCCGGCCGCCCGGTTCCGCACCCTCGAGGGCCCGGCGCAGCTGGGAGACCTTGGTCTGCAGGGTGTTCGTGGGGTTACCGGGGAGATCCTCACCCCACAGGTCGTCGGCCAGCCGCGCGGCCGTCACCGGCCGCCCGTGATGCACCAACAGGTCCGCCAGCAGGGCTCGGACCTTCACCTCGGGGACCCGCACCGGGGTGCCGTCGGAGGTCCACACCGCGAGCGGACCGAGTACCCCGAAACGCATTCGGCCACAGTAACCCAGCCGTGCGTGACCCCCAGCGAACCCTGCGCGGATCGTGCGCGCCCGTCGGCACAGTGGTTCCAGCGAGGCCGGAGGAACCGACGAACAGCCGGTCACCACCTCGAAACCGAACCGCACACCGATCAGAGAAGAGAACCCCATGAGCGCGAACCAGAACGCCGCCCCCCAGCTCACCGGCCGCGAGATCCGCCTCGCCTCCCGCCCGGTCGGCGAGCCCGGGCCGGACAACTTCGAACTCGTCGAGGTCGCCGTGCCCCAGCCGGGCGAGGGCCAGATCCTGGTCCGCAACACCTGGATGTCCGTCGACCCGTACATGCGGGGCCGCATGGACGACGCCGAGTCCTACATCCCGCCCTTCCAGCTGGGCGCCGCCATGGACGGCAGCGCGGTGGGTGAGGTCGTCGCGTCCCTATCGGAGACGATCCCCGTCGGCACGACGGTGACCCACTTCCTCGGATGGCGCGAGTACGCGGTCCTGGACGCGGCCGACGCCACCGTCATCGACACCGCGATCGCGCCGGGCCAGGCCTACCTCGGGGTGCTCGGCACCACCGGCCTGACCGCGTACGCCGCCCTGACCGAGGTCGCACCGGTCCGGGAGGGCGACGTGGTCTTCATTTCCGCGGCCGCCGGGGCCGTGGGATCGGTCGCCGGCCAGATCGCACGGAAGTTGGGCGCCGCCACGGTGATCGGATCGGCGGGCGGTCCGATCAAGACCAAGAAGCTGATCGCCGACTTCGGCTACGACGCCGCGATCGACTACCGCGAGGGCCGCCTCACCGAGCGGCTCGCCGAGGCCGCCCCCGAGGGGATCGACGTCTACCTCGACAGCGTCGGCGGAGATCATCTCGAGGCCGCCATCGGAGCCGCGCGGGTCGGCGGCCGGATCGCCCTGGTCGGCGCGATCAGCACCTACAACGACACCGCGCCCGCCCCCGGCCCCACCAACCTGTTCCAAGCCGCCGCGAAGGAACTGACGCTGCGGGGCATGCTGATCGGCTCGTACTTCCACCTGTTCCCGGAGTACATCCCGCTGGCGGCGGGCTGGCTCGCCGACGGCACCCTGCGCACCGAGGAGACCGTCGTGCACGGTCTCGAGCAGGCCCCGGACGCATTCCTCGGTGTGCTGCGCGGGGCCAACACCGGCAAGATGCTCGTCCGCCTCGGCGACTGACCTCGACCCTCACCGACCACCCCCGAAAGGACCCGCGCCATGTCGCACTCGATCATCAACCCCGAGAACCTGCACGACCCGGTCGGATTCGGCTACAGCCACGTCGCCCGCACGCGCGGGGACCTGGTGTTCATCGCCGGCCAGTACGCCTCCGACGGCGACGGCCACGTCACCTCACCCGATTTCACCGACCAGGTCGTGCAAGCGCTGGCGAACCTGCGGACCGTGCTGGCCGCGGTTGGCCTCGACTACCGCCACGTCGTCCAGATCCGCACCCACATCGTCGACCACGACGCCGACAAGCTGGCGGTCGTCGCCAGGCTGATCGGCGAGATCTGGGGTGACCGGCCACCGCCCCAGACGCTGACCGGGGTGGCAGCGCTCGCCCTGCCGGACATGCGGTTCGAGATCGACGCCGTGGCGGTCACAGAGTGACCACGACCTTTCCCAGCGCCGCGCCCGAGGCGTAGTGGCGATAGGCGTCGGGGGCGTCGTCGAAGGCGAACACTCGGTCGATGACCGGGCGGATCCCGTTCGCCTCGATGACGCGGTTCATCGCGAGGAACTGCGCGCGGCTGCCGACCGCAACGGCGCGCACCGTGGCACCGGAGGCGAACAACACCCGGGCGTCGATGGGCGGCGGTGCGTTGTCGGAGACGAAGCCCACGCAGGCGACGTGGCCCGCGGTCGCCACCGCCCTGAGCGACTGCTCCAGGAACCCGGTGACGTCGACGACGCGGTCGGCGCCCCGCCCGCCGGTCAGGTCCCTGACCTCGCTCGCCCAATCGGGCGTGGCCCGGTAGTCGATGACCTCGTCCGCACCGAACTCGGCCAGGCGGGCGGCCTTGGCCGGGCTGCTGGTGGTGGCGATCACCCTGGCCCCGAGCGCCTTCGCGAACTGGAGCGCGAACAGCGACACCCCGCCCGAGCCCTGCACGACCACGGTCTGCCCGGCCCGCAGGCCGATGCCGTCACCGGTCAGGGCGTTCCACGCGGTGACCGCGACGCAGGGCAGCGTCGCCGCCTCCTCGAAGGACAGGTGATCGGGGACCGGCACGAACTCGTCCTCGCCGAGCACCACGAACTCGGTGAGCATGCCGTCCAGCGAGCCGCCCCGCTGCGGCAGGTGTTCGGCCCCGAACGGACCGTCCTGCCAGCTCGGGAACAGGGTCGCCGCCACACGGTCACCGATCCGGGCCGAGCGGACCCCCGGACCGACCGCGACGATCTCGCCCGCCCCGTCCGACACCGGCACCACGTCCGGCTTCACCGGCAGCACGTATGTGCCGCGCAGCACCAACAGCTCGCGGTAGCTGAGCGAGACGGCGCGCACCGCGACCAGGACCTGTCCGGGGCCTGGGACCGGGACCTCGTGCCGCCGGATCGTCAGGCCGTCGATCCCGGCCCCCTCGTCGACGTGATAGCTACGCATCGGTCTTCTCGCTTCGGATTCCGGCGGCGGCCAGCGGGACCTCGCCCGCGGTCTTGCTGTAGCCGAGAGCCTCGACGATCAGTCCGTCCCGGACCCGCATGAGGTTCACCCCCTCCACCCAGTCCGCTTCGCCGTCGCCGAAGCGGTACCGCCAGCGGATCGTCGCCCGGTCCCCCGCTACCACCACCTCCTGGGGCCGGAACTGGGTGGTGCGGTCCTCGACGAGCGCGCCCCACCACGCCAGGCAGGCCGAGCGGCCCTCGACGCGCTCCCCGGTCGGGGCGGGCTGGACCGACTCCATCACGCAGTCCTCGCCGATCAGGTCGGTGAGGAGGCCGGCGTCCGCGTCGGTGAAGGCGCGGTTGAAGAGGTCGATGACATCGGTGGTGGTGCGGAGCGACATGGTGACAATCCCATCAGTAGATAGAACGTTCGGTCTCATCGGAATATATAGAACGGTTGATCTACCCGTCAACACCTGGAAGGCTGGCCCCATGACCACCCGCACCACACCCGGGCCACGAGAGCGCCTGCTGGACGCCGCCCAGGAGCTGACCTACAGCCAGGGCATGGGCGTCGGCGTCGACTCGCTCCTCAAGACGGCGAGCGTGGCGCGGCGTTCGCTGTACGAGCACTTCGGCGGCAAGGACGGGCTGATCGCCGCGGTGCTCGAGCGCAGCACCGCCGAGGACGAGGCCGACTACGAACGGACGATGCGCGCCGCGGGCGACAATCCACGTGATCGCCTGCTGGCCGTCCTCGACCGGCTCGGCGAGGTCATCGCCCAGCCGGGGTTCCGCGGCTGCCGCTACCTCGCCGCCGACCTCGCGCTGGCCGACCCCGACCATCCCGGGCACGCCGTCACCCGCAGCTATCGCGAGCGCGTGCACCTGCTCCTCGAGGCGGAATTCGTCGCCCTCGGGCACCCTCGGCCCGCGCACGCGGCCGATCAGTTCGCGCTGCTCATCGACGGCACGCTGGCGGCAGGGGTCACCCAGCCCGGCACCGACCCCGCGACCTCCGCCCGCGAACTGGCCGGGCCGATCCTCGACGTCCGGGGCTAGGACCGGCGCTCGCCCCCGTCACGGCGGTCGAACCGCCGTGACAGGGTGCGGCTCAGCGCAATCCGTGCCGACGGGCCACCAGCTTCTCGACCATCGTGCGCGGGAGCATCCGACGCAGCGCGAACGTCACCGGGGCGTTGCTGCCCACCGCGTAGAGCTGCTTGGGACGGTCTGCCTCGATCGCCTTCACGACGGTCTCGGCCACCTTCTGACCGGAGATGCCCGCGCGCTCGTTGGCGTCGAGCGCAGCGATCATCGTCCGGTACTCGGCCGTGTACGGCGACCCCTCGTCGAGGTAGTGGGTGCGGCGCTCACCGATGCCGGTGCTGATCGAACCCGGCTCCACCGTCGTCACGCCAACGCCGTATGGCGCGACCTCCCGCCTGGCCGCGGTCGCGAAGCCCTTGATAGCCGCCTTCGTTGCGACATAGGACGAGCGGTAGGCCAGCGGGAAACTCGCGAGCATCGACCCCACCATGACGACCCGTCCGTACCCGCGCGCACGCATCCCGGGCAGCACGAGCTGGGTGAGCCGGACCGCGCCGAAGACGTTGGTCTGGAAGAGCCGCTCGACCGCCTCCATCGGAAGCTCCTCGATCGGCCCGCTCTGACTCTCCCCGGCATTGTTGACCAGGACGTCCACCTCGCCCGCCGCGGCCGCGCACGACTCGATGCTCGCCGGATCCGTCAGGTCGAGGGCCAGGTACTCGACACCGGGGATGGGATCGCCGATCGACGCGGGGTTCCGGCTGGTACCGAACACCCGATATCCCCGGCCGACAAGAGTTTTCGCCACCGCAGCACCGATACCGGAGGACGCCCCGGTCACCAGCGCGGTGCGCGTACCGGTCACGCGAGCTCCCGCGCCAGCGCCCGGCCCGCGGCGCGGCCGGAGAAGATGCAGCCGCCGAGGAAGGTCCCCTCGAGGGCGTTGTAACCGTGCACCCCGCCGCCGCCGAACCCGGCGACCTCGCCCGCCGCGTACAGGCCATCGAAGGCCTCGCCGTCGGCGCGAATCACCTGCGAGTCCAGGTTGGTCTCGAGCCCACCGAGGGTCTTGCGGGTGAGGATGTTCAGGCGCACCGCGATCAGCGGTCCGTGCTCGGGATCGAGCAGCCGGTGCGGCTTGGCGACCCTGGTGAGCTTGTCGCTGCGGTACTGCCGCGCGTTGGTGATCGCCATCCGCTGCAGGTCTTTGCCGAACTTGTTGTCGAACTGGCGATCTCGGGCGAGGACCTCACCCTCGACCTGATCGAAGTCGAGCTGGGGGCCGCGGGCGATCTTGTTCATCCCGTCCACCAGCTCGCGCAGGTTGTCCGCCACCACGAAGTCGACGCCGTGCTGCTTGAACGCCTCCACCGGGCCCGGCGCCCCCTTGGCCAGCCGGCTGCGCAGCAGCAGCTTGACGTCCTTGCCGGTGACATCGGGGTTCTGCTCGGAGCCCGACAGCGCGAACTCCTTCTCGATGATCGACTGGGTGAGGATGTACCAGGAGTAGTCGTGCCCGGTCGCGAGGATCGCCTTCATGGTCTGGTTCGTGTCGAAGCCGGGGAAGTTCGGCGCGGGCAGCCGGCGACCGGTGGCGTCGAGCCACAGCGAGGACGGGCCCGGGATGATGCGGATGGCGTGGTTCGGCCAGATCGGGTCCCAGTTGATGATGCCCTCGGTGTAGTGCCACATGCGGTCGCGGTTGACGATATTGCCGCCCGCGCTCTCGGTGATGGCCAGCATCCGACCGTCCACGTGCGCAGGCACGCCCGAGATCATCGTCTCCGGCGCCGGGCCGACACGCTCGGTCGGCCAGTTCTTGCGCACCAGCTCGTGGTTGCCGCCGATGCCGCCGGACGTGACGATCACCGCCTTGGCGCGGAACTCGAACTCGCCCACGGCGGTTCGCGAGGACGCCTTGCCCCGCTCGAGGTCCGTCGGCTCCAGCACGGTTCCCCGGACCCCGACGACCGCGCCGTCCTCGACGATCAGATCGTCGACCTGATGCCGGAACTCGAAGTTGACCAGGCCCCTCTTCTCGCCCTCGAGAACCGGCTCGGCGAAGATGCGCACGACCTCCGGCCCGGTGCCCCAGGTGAGGTGGAACCGGGGCACCGAGTTGCCGTGCCCGGCCGCGCTTCCGGCGCCGCGCTCGGCCCAACCGACGGTCGGCACGACCTTGAGCCCGAGCTCACGCAGGTACTCCCGCTTCTCGGTCGCGGCGAAGTCGACGTAGGCGCGCGCCCACTGCCGCGGCCAGTGGTCCTCGCGCTCGCGGTCGAATCCGGCCGATCCCATCCAGTCCGCCAGCGCCAGCTCGTGGGAATCCTTGATCCCCAGTCGGCGCTGTTCGGGTGAATCCACGAAGAACAGGCCGCCCAGCGACCAGAACGCCTGTCCACCAAGGTTGTTGCGATTCTCCTGGTCGATCACCAGCACCCGGCGTCCGGCCTTCACGAGCTCGTGGGTGGCCACCAGTCCTGCCAGGCCCGCCCCCACCACGATGACATCGGCGTTCACATTCACACTTCCTCGCTGTAGTTGCGCAGCACGCTCACGAACAGATTCGTGCGCGCCCGGCGGACGGTGTCACTTTCTGGTTCCATCAGGCATTGGACGGTGGTCCCGTCGTGCACGGCCACCAACGCCCGGCCGAGGGCTTGCGGGTCCGTCGCTCGCCGCCCGGCCCGCGCCAGTGCCGCTTCGACGATCGGCAGGATCGTGGCGAGGATGGCCTCTTCCCTTGCGGCCATCACCCGCTTGAGCGACGGATTTCGCAGGGCGTGCGCCGTGAATTCCGCGGTGATCCGGTACCACTGGTCGTCGATCGGGATCGCGTCGAGAATCCGTGCGGTGGATTCCACCACGCCGAGCTCACCCGGTTCCCCGGTGTACTCGCCCGACACCGCTTCGCGGAGGTCGGCGAGCATCTGCGCCGATCGTTGCTCCCACATCGCCAGGAACAGCTCATCGAGGGAGGCGAAGTTCGAGTAGAAGGCGCCCCGCGTGTAGCCGGCGCGTTCGCAGATCTGCTCCACCGTCGAGCGCCCGAAGCCCTCTTCGGCGAAGACGAGCAGCGCGGCGTCGAGCAGCCGCTCCCGCGTCTGGATGCGGCGCTTCGTCACGCGCTTGGGCGTCGCGGATTCGGCCGTGTCGTCCACACGCATCAGCCGCTCCTTCCCGAGACACCGCGCATTTCGATACATTTCTGCATCCGATGCGGAACCGTATCAGTTCGGCGGCCACACGTGTCGGGAATCGGGAGGCGGCCACGCAGACGAAAGCCCCCGGTAGGTCCGGAGGCTTCGTGTGCGGCTGGAGATCGTCAGGTCCGCCGCGCGGTGACGAGCATCGGCTCGTGCAGGTCGAAGTACGACACCTCCCCCATCAGCCGGCCCTCCTCCTCGAACAGCGAGCGCAGGTCGTCGGGGATCTCGATCTTCTCGTGGGCGCGCGCCTCCGCTTCGGACGTGAAGTAGACGGTCTCGACGTATCCGCCGGAGCCGTCCGTCGCCAGCGTCCCACCGACGATCTCCGGGCGCAGCTCCTGGACCTGGTCGCCTGCCTGCGTCAGCACCTCCCGCATCCGGGTCTCGTCGCTGGTGTGCCCCTCCATGATCTGCACGAATCCGGCGTCGTCCGAGCCGCCGCCGAGCCATTCGGTCACCTCCGGGCAGTCCATGAAGGAGACCGGACCGTCGAAGCAGCGCTCGGTCTCAGCCCACCAGGCGCTCTGCTCGGGGCGCTCGCTGTTCCTGCGGGCCGCCGCCTCGGACTCGAACCGTGCCACCACGATGAAGGTCCCGTCCTCGGACATTCCGCGGGTCGACCCCAGAAAGCCGGTGGCCCCCGGCTGCAGTTCTTCCGCCCACCAGTCCATGCACCTGCGCAGGCCCTCCTCGTCAGACACCTTTCCTTGGACGACTTGGATGAACATCTCTGCCTCCTCGAGTCGGGGCCTGGACCCCTACTCAACGGATCACGGTGACCGACCGACGCGGTCCACCGATCGGCGGGCACCACCCGGCCCGCGCGGCGGCCACTACGGGTTCAATCCTTCGCCCGGCCCCCACCGCACGCAAGAGCCCGTCACGGGTCACAGATACAACTCCAGGCGGCGACGGTCGAGGAGTCGTGGTCACCCGGCACGCCCACGACAAGCAACACCGCGACTGTTTCTCTCATGGCGTTCTCCGGCGTGGATCGGCCCAGATCAGGCGGGCTCACCACTCAACCTTCCGGCGGGCGACCAATATCACGTGAGTAGCCGACTACTCGAATCGACGATCGCCGGGCAGGGTTGCGCCTGGCACCCGAACGCGGTCGAATTGATTCGTGGACCCCGAGGAACGCTTCACCTCGCTGGTCGACGAGTTCGCCGGCCTCGCGGGCGTGTCGGTGCCCGAACAGTGCACCCGGCGGGGCTTCGGATCGGGCGCACTGAAGGTCAACGGCTCGATCTTTGCCATGCTCACGGGCGGTCGACTGGTGGTGAAGCTGCCGAGGACCCGGGTCCAATCCCTGGTCGGGAGTGGAATGGGCGGAACGTTCGAGGCCGGCAAGGGGCGGCCGATGAAGGAATGGCTGACGGTCACCGTGGACGACGACCTGACGTGGCTCTCGCTGGCCAGGGAGGCCCTGGAGTTCGTGGGAAGCAGGCGTCCCGCACCCCGTTGAGAGCGTCCTGAACCCCACAAAGTACAGCCCGCTGTGGACGCAGCGGCATCGAGGTGGCATCCTTACCGTGAGACCAGGGTTCTCGACCTGAGGATCCGGCTCGCAGTAACAGGAGTAATAACGTGGCACAGGGCACCGTGAAGTGGTTCAACGGCGAAAAGGGTTTCGGTTTCATCGAGCAGGACGGTGACGGACCCGACGTGTTCGTTCACTACTCCGAGATCCAGGGCAGCGGCTTCAAGTCCCTCGACGAGGGCCAGCGCGTGGAGTTCGAGATCGGCCAGGGCCAGAAGGGCCCCCAGGCCACCGGCGTTCGCACCGTCTAAAGCGACTTAGTCTCCGGGCGCGCGCCACACGGCGCGACCCGTCAGACCTTCCGAAGGGCGTCTCCGTTTACGGAGGCGCCCTTCGGCGCGTTCGCCCCAAGCGCGGGACTCGCCGTCCCCAGCGGCCCGCGCCTCCCTCCCGACGATGTCCTCGCTCGTCGACCCCGTGTGATCTCGGCCGCAAAATGGCGATTCAATGCCAGACTCGGGGCGCATAATCTATCATTTGAGGATTTTGGCGCTGATTGGCGCTACTTCTCGCCCGGTGCCACGGCGAACAAACCCGAGGATTGGAGCAGAGATGCGAATCTTGCGTGCGTTTGTAGGAGCGTTCGGTGGGGTGATCATCCTGGTTCTGGCGCTATCTCTTCACGCACCCGTGGCGACCGCTCAGACCGAGTGCATGAGAATGCCGTACTTCACGCCGTTCGGATATGCCAATTTCGATTTCCCCCCGCGAATCGTCGGGCTGCTGAACGACAACGAGATCGCGGTCGAGGGCATCACGCCGTTCCAGGCCAAGCCCGCGAAGACCGGTCTCTATCTGCCGATCGGCTCGCACACCAACCACATCGACGCGTGCATGGGCGTGTACTACCCCGGCGGGCCGAAGTTCGTCAGCAAGACCGGGAACTCTGTTGCGGCCGAGAACATCTGGCTGCGGATGGACGGCGCCTACGCGACCGTGAAGATCAACGGGGTCGCCCAGGGCGAGAGGATGGTCGCCACCTACAACGTGGGTGAGATGATGCCGACGGTCATGACGCCGCACGGTGGCGGGATCGGCCCCACCTACTGGCCGTTCCGCTTCTCCCCCTATTTCGCGCAGGTCTTCAACCAGACCGCCGGCGCCAACCTCGTCAGTGCGGGCGAACTGTTCGCCAACCTCGACGCCGTCGGGAAATTTGCGCCCTGATCTGACACGCAGACAGACCGCTCGTGAACAGGCCGAAATCCCCCGAACAGGAATCTTAAACAAGCGTTCAATCAATTCCCTCATTCTCGTAACCACACCGGCCCGGTTGTGCTCTACTCGGATCTTTGGTCTCACCCCCCTCTCCGAAAGACCGGGTCACCATGCCTCGCTCAACCCTGCGCCGCTCCGTGGCGCCCGTCGGCGTCCTCGCCCTGACCGCCGGGCTCGCCCTCATCGGCGGGCCCGCGCACGCCGGCACCGTCAACTTCCAGACCGCCTGCCAGGCCACGCCGTCGACCTCGCTCGCCGGTCCGCAACACCAGGTGGTGGCGGCGTCGGCCTCGGTGACCGCGCCCGCGAGCGTCGCTCCCGGCGACACGTTCACCTACCGGATCCAGCCCGGCCCCGGCTCCTATCCGGACTCCCAGTCGGGTGGCACCACCGCCGGACTGTCGCGGCTGAAGTTCGACTTCGAGATCCCCGCGAACTCGTCGTTCGTGAACGCCGTCGTGGCGGCAGGCACCGGTGCCAACCTCGGCGGGGTCGCCCCGAACGTGCTTCGGGTGAACACCTCCGGCACCGTCGACGCCGCAGGCCCGATCCTGCGTCTCTCCGGCAACAACCAGACCATCGGAAACGGCCCCTCGTCCAGTGGCAACAGCGAGGGCGGCATCACCGCCCCCAAGCTGAAGAAGAACCTCGACGGCACGAGCAATTCCGGCGGCAACAGCGTCTTCCAGCTGCCCGCCGTGGACGTCACTGTCGTCGCCGGGTCCGCAGGCACCATCACCCCGAAGCTGCGGGTGGGCGGGAACGCGGCCGCCTACAACAGCGACGAGAACTACAGCACCTCCCTGGCGAAGGCCAGCGCCCCGTTCGTCGGCACCGTGTGGGCGCCCACCCGCTGCGTGCCCAAGGACAGCAGCGGTGGAGCGCTCAACGCCGGCGGCGGACCGCTGGCCACCGTCAACGTCGTCGCGGCCGCCGTGACCACCGCCACGACCCTGACCGCGCCCGGCACCGCGACCACCGGCACCGCGATCGACCTCACCGCGGCCGTCGCGCCCGCCCCCAGCGGCGGCACCGTCCAGTTCAAGGACGGCGACACCAACATCGGCGCACCGGTCAACCTCACCGGCGGCAACGCCACCCGCAGCCACACCTTTGCCACCGCGGGCGCCCATGCCATCACCGCGGTCTACAGCGGCGCGACCGGCTTCACCGGTTCCACCTCCGCGGCCGCGACAGTCGACGTCCAGGGCCCGGCCCCCGTCGACGTCGCCACCGCCGTCACCCTGACCGTCCCCGCCACCGCGACCACGGGCTCCGCCGTCGGCCTGTCCGCGACGATCGCGCCCGCCCCGAGCGGGGGCACCGTCCAGTTCAAGGCCGACAACACCCCGATCGGCGCACCCGTCGAGGTCGTGGGCGGCGTCGCCACCCTTGCGCACACCTTCACCACCACCGGGCACCGCAACATCAGCGCGTCCTTCTCCGGCAGCGCCGGATTCCTGGGATCGAACTCCGCCTCGCAGACCATCGAGGTCAACGCCCCGGCGCCCACCGACGTGGCCACGGTGACCAAGGTGACCGCGCTGAGCACGGCCACCGTCAACACGGCGATCGACCTGTCCGCGACGGTCACCCCCTCCCCGGCGGGCGGCACCGTCCAGTTCATGGACGGCACCACCCCGATCGGCGGACCGGTGACCGTGGTGAACGGGACCGCGATCCTGGCGCACACCTTCACCTCGGCGGGCGAGCACGGCATCACCGCCGTCTACAGCGGTGCACCGGGCTTCGTGGCCTCCACGTCCGCGACCTTCGCGGTGACCGCCTCGGCCGCAGGAACCCCGGGTGGCAGCGGATCGGCCGGCAGCCTGTTCGGTTCCTGATCACCTTCCTCAGACCCACCCCCTCAGGAGTTGCTTTGACATCCCCCACCCTGCGCCGCGGCGCGGCGGCCCTCGCGGCCGCCGGATTGACCGCGGGCGCACTGCTATTGGCGGCCCCGGCCACCGCGGCGCCCACCACCACCGGCTTCGATGCCGCGTGCTGGGGCAAGTTCAAGAGCCTGCTGGACAACACCCACAAGTCCATCGGCACCGGCGTGACCGTCGAGGCCCCCGCCAGTGTCGTCACCGGCGATACCTTCACGTACCGGCTCCAGCCCGAGACGATGACGCTGGCGCGCAACGGCGAGAACCTCCGGATCCGCTCGAGCGTGTCCCGGATCAAGTTCGACTACGAGATCCCCGCGGGCGCCCAGTTCGTCTCCGCCACCGTGGTTCCCGGCACCGGGGTCAACCTGGCCGGATCGGCGCCGACGGTCACCCGGGTGGCCGAGAACGGTAGCCCCTCCGCCGCAGGCACGATCCTGCGCCTGTCCGGCAACAACGAGACCGTGGGCAACGGCCCGACCACCAACGACGGCGCCGAGGGCGGCATCGTCGTGAATGCGGCGGGCTCCGGCGACACCTCGTACCGGCTGCCTGCCATCGAGATCACGGCCGTGGCCGGTCCGGCCGGATCCGTGGTGACCCCGAAGATTCGCACCACCGGAGCGGCCGCGAACTACAAGGCCGACGAGAACTTCTTCACCTCGCTGGTCCGGGAGAAGGACCCGGTGTTCTCCGTGTCCTACTGGTCCGCCACCCGGTGCGTGCCGAAGAACGGCACCGACCCCGGCAGCGGCGTCCCGCTCAACGCGGGTGCGGGACCGCTGGCCACGATCAATGTCACCGCCCCACCGGACGCGACGACCACGACCGCGGTCGCCGCTCCCACGACCGCGAACACCGGTGCGGCCGTTGATCTCACGGCCACCGTCAGCCCCGCCCCCGCGGGCGGCACGGTCCAGTTCAAGGACGGCGCCGACAACATCGGCGGGCCGGTCACCCTCAGTGGCGCCACCGCCACGCTGAGCCACACCTTCGCGACCGCGGGCGCACACGCCATCACCGCGGTCTACAGCGGCGCTCCCGGGTTCGCGGGCTCGACCTCCGCGCCGCATTCGGTCGAGGTCGGCGTCGCCACCGTCGACACGACCACGGTGCTGACCACCCCGACCCACGCGAAGACCGGGGTGTCGGTCGGCCTGGCCGCGACCGTCGCACCCACACCGACCGGCGGCACGGTGCAGTTCCTCGACGGCGGTGCCCCGATCGGCGCACCGGTGACCGTCGCGGGCGGCGTGGCCACGCTGGCGCACACCTTCGACTCGGCGGGCAGCCACTCGATCACCGCGTCGTTCAGCGGTGCGCCCGGCTCGGCCCCCTCGACGGCGGCCGCGAAGACCGTCACGGTCTCCGTCCCGGCGCCGAACGAGGCGACCACCAGCACCACGCTGGACGCCCCGACCCCGGCCACCCAGAACCAGGCCGTGACGCTCACGGCCACCGTGGCACCGAGCGAGGCGGGTGGCACCGTGCAGTTCTACGACGGCGTCACCGCGATCGGCGTCGCGGTGCCGTTGTCCAACGGCACCGCGACGCTGTCCCACGCGTTCGGCGCCGTCGGCGCGCACGGCATCACCGCCGTCTACAGCGGCGCGGCCGGATTCCTGGGCTCCACGTCGGACGCGCACGTGGTCAACGTGACCGCGGTGGGCACCCCCGGCGGCGGTAGCGGCTCGGCAGACAGCATCTTCGGCTCCTGATCGAACCGCTCGCCCCACGGCGGGGGCGTCGCCTTCCGGTGACGCCCCCGCCGTTTCTCGTCCGGCGGGGCCTGTTCGTGGTGCCGCCGATGCGCCAGTCTGGAGAGGCCATCACCTCATTCGAGTAAGGACACGTGATGACTTCCGCAACCATCCGGGCGATGCAGGTCAGCGAGCCGCGCAGACCGGGGCGCGGGCCTGGATCGAGGAGGCTCCCCTCGCCGAGGACGGACAGGCCTTCGACCGGATGCTCACCGGCAAGGCCCGCTTCCGGATGGTCCTGACCACCGGCAACTGACAGGCGGACGCGAAGGGGCACCGCAAGCGCGAATTCGCGCGAGGATGCCCCCTCGGCCGGGCGCGGGGTGTCCCGCCCTTGTCAGCTCTCGGCCAGCACCGGCATCTTGACGACCTGGCCTGCGTAGGACAGGCCGGCGCCGAAGCCGAGCAGCAGCGCGGTCGCGCCGGCCTGAACCTGACCGGTGCGCAGCATCTTCTCCATGGCGAGCGGGATCGACGCCGCCGAGGTGTTGCCGGTCTCGATGATGTCGTCCGCGACCGGAACGCCCTCGGGCAGGTCGATCGACCGGACGATGACGTCGTTGATGCGCAGGTTCGCCTGGTGCGGCACGAACGCGTCGATCTGGTCGATCCGCACGCCTGCGCAGTCCAGAACCGTCTTGGCGATCTTGCCCATCTCGAATGCCGCCCACCGGAAGACGGCGGTGCCCTCCATGATGATCCAGGGGCGCTTCTGCTCCGGGTTCAGCGCGAAGCCGACCCAGTCCGGCTCCTGCCGGATCGAGCGGCCCTGCGCACCGTCGGAGCCCCACACCGTCGAGCTGATGCCGACCTCGTCGGAGACGCCGACGACCACAGCGCCCGCACCGTCACCGAAGATGGCCCGCACCGAGCGGTCGGTGGGCTCGGTCGAGTCCGTCATGCGGTCCACCCCGACCACCAGCACCTTGTTCGCGGTGCCCGCCCGGACCAGGTCCGAGGCCACCCCGAGCGCGTAGCAGAAGCCCGCGCACCCGGCGGCGACGTCGAAGGCAGAGGGGCCGCCTGCGCCCAGCATGTCGGCGAGGATCGCCGCGCCCTGCGGCGTCTGCATCGGGTAGGTCGACGTGGCCAGGATGACCACGTCGAGCTCGGCAGGCTCGACTCCCGCGGCCGCGAGCGCGGACCGGGCCGCCGACTCGGACATGTCCAGCACGGACTCCTCCGGGTAGGCCTTGGCGAACCGCCGCTCCTTGATCCCCGTGCGCGACTGGATCCACTCGTCGGTCGAGTCGATCGACTGGCAGATCTCCTCGTTCGTCACCACGCGCTCGGGTCGGTGCACCCCGAGCCCGAGCATGGCGGTATTGCGGATTTCGGTGGAGTTCGTGATCACTGCACCCATGGTCTATCTCCTCTTGTTCAAAGTTTCGCTTCGGGATGCTCGGGCGAAACCCACGAACTCTCCTCGCTCGACACCGTAGCGCCCAAAGAAACTGGACGGTGATCCAGCCCACAAGGGCGATGCGGTACGCAATCGCGTACCGGCGGCGCGGTTCAGCTGGTGTACCCCCAGCGGGCCGCCACGTCCGGGTGCGCGCGCACCCTGCTCTTCCACGCGTTCGCGCCGTAGGTGTCGAAGATGGGGTTTCCCGGGTCTGCGCTGACCCCGCGCGCCCGGCCGGCCAGCTCCGCGGGCAAGGTCAGCACCGGCACCACCGCGTCGAGCGCGGGGTTGAAGAAGTAGGGCACCGAGATCCGCTCGGGCGAACCCGGGGCCGAGAGCACCCGATGCCTGGTCGCCCTCAGGTATCCCGCGGTTGCCACCTCGAGCAGCTCGCCGATGTTCACGATGAACGCCCCCGGCAGCGGCGGGGCGTCGATCCAGTCACCGCCGCGCCCCTCCACCTGCAGCCCGCTCGACCCCGGCTCGACCAGCAGCAGGGTGAGCACACCCGAATCCTTGTGTGCGCCAACACCCTGGTCGCTCTCCCGTTCCGCCCCCTCGCCGACTCGATGGCCCGGATAGCGCACCACCTTGATCAGGGTCGCCGGGTCCGTCGCGAACGCGGGGTCGAACACGTCGGCACTCGCCCCGAGCGAGACCGCCCACTCCCGCAACAGTTCCAGGCCGAGCCGCGACAGTTCGGCGTCCCAGCGGATGATCGTCGCCCGTAGCTCGGGCAGCGCCCTCGGCCAGCGGTTCGGGCCCTGCAGGTTCCAGTACCCGACCGCGCCGGGGATCGCCGCGCGCTCGGGCCCGATGTCGATCTGCTCCCGCCAGTCGGTCCGTCCCTCGGTGAGCTCTCCACCGAGCCGCGTGTAGCCCCGGAAATGCGGACTGCCGAGCATCTCGATCGACATCTTCTCCTCGACCGGCAGCGCGAAGAACCTGTGGGCCACCCCGAGCACCTCGTCGATCAGAGCCCTCGGCACGCCGTGGTCGGTCAGGTAGAAGAAGCCGAGCTCGTGCGTCGCCCGGCGCAACGCCAGTCGCCCCCGCACACTGGTCAGTTCGCCGAAGTCGACCACCGGCAACATGAATCCAGGGTATCCCCGGTGAATCCCTGCAATACCGGCTAACCCTGATTAGGATCTACGTGGCGTGCGCGTTGCCGCTCACGCCACGGGAACTCGTGTTCCATGACCAAAAGTCACAATGGACGTCGATGGGGTGGTGTGATCGTGGGAGCTTCGAAGCGATTGGTGCAGGTCTCGGCAATCGGGGCGGCGGCGATGCTCCTGCTGGCCGGGCCTGCCGCGGCAGATCCGAACACCGTGAACCCGATCCCTGGCCTCAACGGGACCAACGGGCTGCCGGTGTTGAACGGCCGCTCCTCGGCCATCGCCCAGGCCACCGGCCTGCTCAGCCCCAATCGAACCCAGGATGCCAACGTCCTCGGCACCGACCTCGGCATCATGTGGGACAACGGAAACGGCGAGGTACTCACCGCGTTCGGCGATTCGGCCGGGCTCGGCATCCCGAACCTCATGAACGGAAGCCTCTGGTCGTGGCGGAGCAACACCCTCTTCCGCAGCGCCGATCGAAATCTCGCCGACGGCATGAGCTTTGACAGCTCGCCGCGCGACTTCCTCGGCCAGGCCAAGGAACTGATCCCCAGCCCGAAGATCCCGTTCGTCGAGATCAGCAGGATCCCGACCGCCGGTGTCGCGGTGGACGGCGTCCAGTACATGTCGCTGATGTCGGTCAAGAACTGGGGCGAGCCGGGCCAGTGGGACACCAACTACTCCGGGCTCGCGTTCTCCACGGACAACGGGGAGAACTGGACCGTCGCCCCCGAGACCAACCGTCCCGCCACCGCCGGTAACCGGAACTTCCAGATGAGCGCGTTCGTCAAGGACGGCGGCTTCGTCTACCAATACGGCACCCCGCCGGGCCGCGGCGGACTCGTGCACCTGGCCCGGGTGCCGGAGAAGCAGATCCGCGACCTCGGCGCCTACGAGTACTGGAACGGCCACGAATGGAAGAAGGGCGACCCGAACGCGGCCGCGCCCATCGTGTTCGGCGGTGTCGCCGAGCTGTCGGTGCAGTACAACCAGTTCCTCGGCCAGTACCTGATGCTCACCACCGACAACTTCAACTCCGTGGTGATGCGCCGCTCGCCGTCACCCACCGGCCCCTGGGGCCCGCCGGAGGTGCTGCTCGAGGCCCGTGAGCTGCCGACCGCCTACGGCGCGTACATCCATCCCTGGTCCACCGGGCCCGATCTGTACTTCCTCACCACCGTGCACTCCAACTACAACGTCCTGTTGATGCGCACCACCCTCAATCGGTGAACGCCGGCCGGCAGCGCACGGCTAGCGTCACCGCGATGGACGCACAGGACTGGAACGAGAAGTACGCGGGCACCGAACTGGTCTGGGGCGCGCCCGCCAACGCCGTGGTCATGGAGTTCGCGACCTCCCTGCCGGCGGGACGGGCCCTGGATCTCGCCTGCGGCGAGGGCCGAAATGCGTTGTGGCTGGCCACTCGTGGCTGGCAGGTCACCGCGGTGGACTTCTCCTCGGTGGCACTCGAGAAGGGGGCAAGGGCCGCCGCGCCACTGCCCCGGTCAGTGCGCGAACGACTCGAGTGGCTGCACGCCGATGTGACGAAGATCGAATTCCGGCAGGAGTATGACCTGGTTCTCGTCGTTTACCTGCATCTTTCGCCGAAAGAGCGGCCAGAACTGCTGCGCAGGGCCGCGGCCGCACTCCGGCCAGGCGGCACGCTGCTGGTCCTCGGGCACGACGCCACCAATATCGCCGATGGCGTTGGCGGGCCACAGGACATCGAGATCCTATACACCCCAACGGAGCTGGTCGACGAGCTGGGCGACGCGGTGGACCCCACAGTCGCGGAACGGCGGCACCGGCACACCGAGACCGGCACCGCGATCGATGCGCTGGTCGTGGGAAGGCGCCCCTATCTTGGCAGCTAACTGAATGCCGAGTAATATCGGCTAAGTTACCGACGAGTAGCTACTTGGGCGGTACTTGACACAGCATGACCGCACCGTCTCACCGGGAGAAAAAGACATGGGCCATTACAAGAGCAACGTCCGTGACCTGGAGTTCAACCTCTTCGAGGTACTCGGTCTCGAGAAGCCGCTGAGCGAGGGCGCCTGGGGCGACCTGGACGCGGACACGATCCGCACCATGCTCAGCGAGGTCGCCAAGCTGGCCGAGGGCCCGCTCGGCGAGGCGTTCGCCGACGCGGACCGCAACCCGCCCGTCTTCGATCCCGAGACCCACACACTCGCGCTGCCCGAGTCGTTCAAGACCTCGTTCAAGGCCATGTGGGACGGCGAGTGGTACCGGATGGGCCTGCAGGAGGAGATCGGCGGCGTCGCCGCTCCCCGCGCCCTGGTCTGGTCCATCGCCGAGATGCTGCTCGGCGCGCAGCCTGCCGCCTTCATGTACGCCGCGGGCCCGTCGTTCGCGGGCGTGCTGTTCGAGAACGGCACCGAAGAGCAGAAGAAGTGGGCCGAGACCTGCGTCGAGCGCGGCTGGGGCGCCACCATGGTGCTGACCGAGCCGGACGCGGGCTCGGACGTCGGCGCCGGCCGCACCAAGGCCGTCAAGCAGGACGACGGCAGCTGGCACATCGAGGGCGTCAAGCGGTTCATCACCTCGGCGGTCTCCGACGATCTGTTCGAGAACATCTTCCACCTGGTGCTGGCCCGCCCCGAGGGCGCCGGACCGGGCACCAAGGGTCTGAGCCTGTTCTTCGTGCCGAACACCCACTTCGACTTCGAGAAGAACGAGCTGGGCGAGCGCAACGGCGTCTTCGTCACCGGTGTCGAGCACAAGATGGGCCTCAAGGCCTCCGCGACCTGTGAGCTCACCTTCGGCGGCCACGGCATCCCCGCCAAGGGCTGGCTGGTCGGCGAGGTCCACAACGGCATCGCCCAGATGTTCGACGTCATCGAGCACGCCCGCATGATGGTCGGCACCAAGGCCATCTCCACCCTGTCGACCGGCTACCTCAACGCGCTGGCGTACGCCAAGGAGCGCGTGCAGGGTGCCGACCTGACCCAGATGACCGACAAGGCCGCGCCACGCGTGACCATCACCCACCACCCGGACGTCCGCCGGGCGCTGGCGATGCAGAAGTCGTACGCGGAGGGCCTGCGCTCGGTGTACCTCTACACCGCCGCGCACCAGGACGAGGTGCTGGCGCAGCTGGTCTCCGGCGCCGACAAGGACCTCGCGTTCCGCGTCAACGACCTGCTGCTCCCGATCGTCAAGGGCGTCGGCTCCGAGCGGGCCTACCAGTACCTGACGGAGAGCCTGCAGACCCTCGGCGGCTCGGGCTTCCTGCAGGACTACCCGATCGAGCAGTACATCCGCGACGCGAAGATCGACTCGCTGTACGAGGGCACCACCGCGATCCAGGCGCAGGACTTCTTCTTCCGGAAGATCGCCCGCGACCGTGGCGTCGCCCTGGCCCACGTGGCGGGCGAGGTCAAGAAGTTCATCGAGCGCGAGGATGCCGACAACCGCCTCAAGTCGGAGCGTGCCCTGCTCGCCACCGCGCTCGAGGACGTCCAGACGATGGCCGCGACCCTGACCGGCTTCCTGATGGGCGCCCAGGAGCAGACCACCGAGCTGTACAAGGTCGGCCTCGGTTCCGTGCGCTTCCTGATGTCGGTCGGCGACCTGCTCATCGGCTGGCGTCTGCTGGAGCAGGCCGAGATCGCCATCAAGGCGCTCGACGCCGGTGCCGCCGACAAGGACAAGTCGTTCTACGAGGGCAAGGTCGCGACCGCGTCCTTCTTCGCGAAGAACGTGCTGCCCGAGCTGACCGCGAACCGCGCCATCATCGCGAACACCGACAACGACATCATGGAGCTCGACGAGGCCGCGTTCTAAACGGCACGAGCTCGGCCGCGCAAACGGGCCCGATCCGGATCAACGGCGATGCCGCACACCGACACGGTGTGCGGCATCGCCGTTTCCGTGCCGGATGGGCCGCAGGCGCCGGGCCGTGACCAGGTATTGACAACATGCGTTGTCATACTGCATGTTGGCCATGGGCCGGTACGCAGATCCGCGGGCACCGGATCCCCCGAGCGAAGGGCACACCGTGACCAAGAGCCTGTCGGATACCACCGGAGCACGGGCGCCGCAGCGGTTCATGCGGGATCCGATCGCCGCGCGCCGAGTCGCGGCGCCCCTGCGCCTGCTCGTCGGCGCGGCGCCGGACCCCACCGACGACGAACGCGACCGGCTCGGCCGGGCACTGATGGAACGCGACGAACCGGCCGACGCCCTGGTCCGGGCGATCCGCGAGGACCACATCGTGACGATGCCGATGTTCCGCCAGGCCCTCGAACACGGCATCGACTCGATCCCCGATCCGCCGGACCCGCTGCGGGACTTCTTCGAGACGCTGGCCCGGACCCCCGACTGGGTGGACGAGGCGAAGTTGACGCACGGCGCACGGGTGCTGCGCCGGGTGGGCCTCGATGCCTCCCTTGTCCTCGGTTACGGCTCACTTCTTGGCGGCTACAACAACTCCGGGCCGCTGCCGCTGTTGATGGCATCGGGCAAACTCACCGGCGAGCAGACGCTGCGCCGGGTATCCGAGACCAGCGTGTGGTGGCGCGCGGTCACCGCGCCGGACGGACTCGAGCGCTTCGGCGAGGGCTGGAAACTCACGGTGCACGTGCGGGCGATGCACGCGTTCCTCAACTACCATCACGAGCACGACCCCGCCTGGCGCAGCGACGTGCGCGGGCTGCCGATCAACCAGTTCGACCAGGCGGGCACCCTCGGACTGTTCTCGACCACCTTCCTGATCCACACCCGGGTTCTCGGCCTGCGCTACACAAAGGCGGACGCCGACGCCGCGATGCACCTGTGGTGTTACGTCGGCTGGCTGATGGGCGTGGACGAGCACTGGCTGCCGTTCACCGAGGCAGGCGGCCGCCGGATGATCTACCACATCGGGACCGCGTCACCGGCGGCAGACGCGAACAGCCTCGCTCTTGCCAAGTCGCTGATCGAATCGCCGAAGCTGATCCACCACAAGAACTTCCAGCGAGTCCGCCGCACCTACGACTACGAGCGCGGGCTGAGCCTGGCCACCACGCTGCTCGGCCCCGCGGGAGTGCGTGCGCTCCGGGTGCCGATGCGGCCGCCCTGGTACCCGGTGTGGCGGGCCGCTGCGAACACCGTCAAGCATCGCGTCATCGCCCGACTGCCCGGCGGGCAACGCTGGGTCGACGCCCGCGCGGAACGACAGCTGGACGACGCCCACCGCCGCCTGCTCGGCGGCGAGCGACCCCCGATCGGGCAGATCACCCACTCGGACTGAGCGGCCGCTACTCACATTTGACGATGGGCACCGGGTCGTACTTGACCGTGCGGGTGTCGCGCGAGATCTCCTGCCCGGTGGCGTGATCGGTGATCACCCTGGTGTCACTGGTGGTGAAGCCCTTCGCGCCGCTGGAGGCGATGCAGCCCGGCCCCTTGGGCAGGGTCACGGTGTTCGGGTCGGTTGGCGCGTACCGCTCCCCCGGGATGGACTCCACGTCCACCGTCTTGGTGCCCCAGAGCCGCACCGTCACATCGGATCCGGTGCCGACGGCCTGGATCAGCACACCGGTCGGCGAGTCATTCTTGAACTTCAGGTCGATCGCACCCTCGAACACGGTCGCCTCCCTGGCCGCGGGGTAGCGGGAGATGTAGTAGCTGTGCTCGGTGTGGCCCGCGTCTTCCATGCCCGCGAAGTAGGCGGCGTTGTAGAGCGTGGTGGCGAGCTGGCTGATGCCACCGCCGACCGCCTTCGCCGGCCGGCCGTTGTTGATCACCCCGGACTCGACGTAGCCCTCTGCCGATCCACGCGGACCGGTGTGTCCGTTGAGCGAGAACGTCTCCCCCGGCTTGACGACGGCGCCGTTGATCTCGCTGGCCGCCAGACGGATGTTGACCCCCGAGGCCGCCTCGAAACCGCCGCTGGTGAACTCGCCGATGACCTGCCGGATGCCGAGCTTGTCCGCGGCGGCCGTGGTCAACGCGGGCTGCTTCTGCTCGTAGACCGCGGCCGTGCTGCGCGGTCCCGTCTGCGCCAGCAGCGTGGGCAGCTGCTCGAGGGTCTTGCGCCACTCGATCATGTCGCCGGTCACCGCGGGCACCACCGTTGGCGCGCCGCTGGACAGGCTGAACGTCGCGTCCTTGGGCTGGACCTCGGTGCCTGCGAGTTGCGGCGCGAGCACACCGATCGCCGCGTCGACGTTGTACTGCGGGGTGAGTCCACCGTTCCCGTCGGGCGCAAAGGTGAGAACACCGCCGACCTGGTCCCGGCGCAGCACCGCGGACTTGTTGTCCCGGCCGGTCACCACGAGATCCGTCGCCACGGCCGGGACCGCGACCTCGCTCATCGCCCGATCCACGCCGTCCTGCCCCACCGAGACGGGCACCACGCTCACGGGCAGGTCCACGCTCTCCCCGTTCGCCCAGTTCTCGGCGAAGGCGGTCTCCGCGGCCTGTCCGTCGAGATTCTGGCCCTGTCGGGGCGTGACGGCGATCGGCGTCGCGCCCTCGAACACGACGTTGCCCTCGAGCGGTGCGCGGTCGGTCTGCAGCCGGATCCCGTCGATCGCCTCGGTCAGCTTCACCGGGTCCGTGGTGGTGACGACGCCGATCTCGCGCTCGGAGAACAGTGACGTCAGCCGTGTGACGGGGTTCAGCGGCTGGGAGCCGGCCCGGTCGAGCGTGGCCGACCAATCGACGGCGAGGCCCGCCTCGCTCGGCACGATCTCGGTCTGCACCTCCCCGGCCTGCACCGGGACCGGCTGGTCGGCCCTCGGCCCGATCTGTGCGCGCAGCTTCGCCTCCGCGTCGGCGGTGCTCAATCCACCGACGTCGACACCGGCCACCGTGACGCCCCGCGGGACCGAATCGCCGGACAGGACGTAGTCCGCCCCGTATGCGACGAGCCCGACCGCGGCCAGCGCCGCGGCGCCGATCGCGATCTTGGCGAGCGGGGATCGGCCCGGCGACCCGGGCTGCGACGACCCGGGGCCGTCCTGCGGGCCATTCGGCGGACCGACCGGCGGGACGGGCGGAGGTCCGGGCGCGGCGGGTTCCTGCCGCGGTTCGGCGGGCGGGCCGGACTGATGCGCGGCGCCCTCCCCTGCCATGAGCACGGTGTCGGGGTCGACCGGATCCGACGGTCCGGCGGCCGCGCCGGCTCCCGGCACATCGCTGTAGGCCTGCACCGGCGCATGGAAGGCCTCCGACGGCGCATCCGCCTGCTGATCGGGGCGCACGACGGGGATGATCATCGTCGCGGCTTCGTCCGGCCCGGCGTCGTCACCCTGGTCTGGCTGCGGCTGCTCCTGGCGCTCGATCCGCGCGGTCGGGGCCTCGGCTTCCTGTCCCGGGTCGAGGACGATGCGAACCGTCTTGGCGCCGTCGGCGTCGCCGACGGAATGGCCGGGCACCTTCCCGCCATCTTCGGTCGGGGGTGCGACATGCCCGTTCGCATGCCTACCGCTCCCGCCGTTACCGTCCGTCACCCTGGCCCCTCCTACCGAATTGCCGCTGGGCCAACCGCCTGTTTTCCGAGGTCCAGCGTAACGCGACGCTGATGGGGCTGCAGATTCGTCGCGTCGCCGGACCGGGGAACCGTCGGATTCCATCTCTGGTCACCGTCGGACCACGAGACGGCGTCATCACGAATGACTCAGCCCCTCGGTAACTTTGGCGAAAAATGTTGGTCGGGCGTCCAGTCAGGCGGACGCCAACACGCGGATATGGGTAGTCCCGCATTGCAACCGGGTCGGGGGTCAGGCTGCAACGCGGGACTACACGGGTATCGACCGGCGTCGAGATCCCGTTACACACCGAGATCAGAACCCTTCTCGGCCGTCCCAAGATTCGGGATGAAGCCACGCCACCTGCACAAATACCTGCACACTCGGCCATCCGCCGCGCAGAAGCCTGTCGCACCACGGCCGGATCCCTTCTCCGCGAGCACCTTTGCCGACGAGACCACACGGAACGACCGGACGGTGAGCGCTAAGGGCGGATGAGCACGTCCAGACCACGCTGGAAGTCCGCCACCCGCCGCTCGAGAGCGTGGTGACCACCGTTGACGAGCTCGGACACCCGGACGATTCCCGCGGAATCGGCAACCTGGTTGAGGTCCCTCGACTGCCAGTACCAGACCGCGGTGGTGAACGCGTTCTCCGGCGCCTCGACGAGCTCGGGGTGCGCGACGAAGTCGATGCCCGTGAACTGGCTCAGGCTCTCGTAGTTGTGGCGGCCGGTGATCTGGATGGCGCCGCGGCCCTTGTAACGCTCACCGTCGCCCGCCTGGGTGTTTCCGAGGTCGGCCCGACCCTCGTACGCCCCGCCCGATGCGTACTCCTCGAAGGTCCGGAACGAGTCGGATTCGACGGCGAGCTGCGCGATGAACGCCGCCTGGCGGACGGGGTTGTCGATTCCGCCGCGCTCCATCGCCGCGTTCAGGGGAGCGACATACTCCGCAATCTTCTCCGCCGGCATGCCGGGCACGATGCGTCCCAGCTCGTCGGGGGTGACGCCCGCAGGCGCCGGGGCAGGCGGCTGGGGCGCGGGCTCGGCCGCGGCAGCCGGCTCGGCGGGAGCCGGATCCGCGGGAGCCGGCTTGGCTGCACGAAGCGTCTCGACCCGAGGGGGCGCGGAGGCGTCGAGGGGACCGTAGAACCCGGCGGGCACTGCGGTGGCGGCGTTGGCGACACCACCGGGTCCGATGACTGCGGCTCCGGTGGCGATCAGGGTGGCTGCGGCGAGGGCGACACCGAAATGGCGCGAGCGTGAAACGTTCAAGGGTCGGGCTCCAAGATTCGACCGAATGTCGATCCGGCCTCCGAACGGTGCCGCGGGCGCTTGGACAAGGACGTCATCATCCTGTCAAGTCACCGTCAAGCAGCAATTAGGTCACAACCAGGTAACGTCGCAGGTGACCCAGATTTCAACCAATTGCGACGAGCGTCACAAACAGTGCTTTGGCGTGTCGGGTTGACATTTGATGCCGATCGGAGTTGGGCGACCCGCTCGGCGCGGCAGTCCTCCTCCACGGCCACCACGGCAGGATTCGCCCAGGAATGGACGGGCCGACGCGCGGCCGGCTTCCCAATGTCGGGGTACTCCAATGAGATTCATCCGCCGCATCGCAATGAACCGGCACGGCAGGGCCGGGTCGGTGTCGCGATCGACGACGGCGTTCCCGAGCGGTCCCGTGACCTGCAGGCATCGCCCTCGCGACCCCGCAAGCAAAACAGGGCGGTCGGTTGGTGTCCTACACAACACCCGTAACCGGGCCTGGTCGAACCTCGGTTGGACACAGAACGGCGTCCGCGAGCCCTGTCCGTGACATATCCGAGACCGGACTCCGGACGGGCGGCTCCCGTCGTCGAGCGGGCTCCCTCGCGGGGTGGTCCTACTCCCGGCCGGAGGACACCCAGGCCGGATCAGCCGACCGCGCCCCGACCGTGATCGCGGCCAGCTCGTCGAGCCGGGAGATGAGGTCGGCGGGCAGCTCGAGCGCCACCGCCTCCGCGTTCTCGGTGACCCGCGCGGCGAAACGCGTCCCCGGGATCGGCACCACCGGCAACGAGAACTCGCGCCCCTTGGCGTACAGCCAGGCCAGCGCGACCTGGGCCGCCGTCGCATCGGACTCGCGGGCGACCGCTTCGATCACCTCGAGCACCTTCGCGTTGCCGGGCAGCGCCTCGGCGTCGAAGCGGGGGAACCGCAGGCGCAGGTCGGACTCGCCGAGCGCGGCCGGGTCGTAGGTGCCGGTGAGAAAACCCCGACCGACCGGCGAATACGGCACGAAACCGACGCCGAGCTCGGCGGCGGTGGGGACGACGCTGCGCTCGACGTCGCGGCTCCACACGCTCCACTCGCTCTGGATCGCGGCGATCGGGTGGACCGCGTGGGCCCGGCGCAGCTCGTCGCCGGTGGCCTCGGAAAGCCCGAGGTGTCGCACCTTCCCCGCGGTCACCAGCTCGGCCATCGCGCCGACCGTCTCCTCGATCGGGACATTCGGATCGACCCGGTGCAGGTAGTAGAGGTCGACGCTGTCGACGCCGAGGCGGCTCACCGACGCCTCCAGAAAGCCCGCGACATGCTCGGGTCGGCCGTCTATGCCCCGCTGTCCCGCGGCGATGTTGCCGACGAGACCGAACTTGGTGGCCAACTGCACCTCGCCGCGCCGGGTGCGCAGCACCTCGCCGACGGCCTTCTCACTGTCGCCGTTCCCGTACACGTTGGCCGTATCGAGGAAGGTGACGCCGATGTCGATCGAGTGGTGCAGGGTGGCGAGGGCCTCGGCCGGGTCGACCGGTCCGTAGACGGGGGCCACCGACATGGCCCCGTACCCCAGGGCACTGACGTCGAGTCCTTCGGCGAGCGCAACGGTGCGAACAGTCATGGCTCGTATCCTCACGCACCACAAAGACAAACGCACGGTCTGGGATCAACGTGATTCCAGACCGTGCGTCGACAGCAGCAACAGGCTCGGCGGCCTGCCCGTTCGGTTTTACCGCTCGATGATCGCCGTGACGCCCTGGCCACCCGCGGCACAGATGGAGATCAGGCCCCGGCCGGATCCCTTCTCCGCGAGCATCTTTGCCAACGAGGCCACGATGCGGCCGCCGGTCGCCGCGAACGGATGCCCGGCCGCGAGCGAGGAACCGTTGACGTTGAGCTTGCTGCGGTCGATGGAGCCGAGCGCGCCGTCGAGGCCGAGGCGCTCCTTGCAGTACTCGTCCGACTCGAAGGCCTGCAGCGTCGCGAGGACCACCGAGGCGAACGCCTCGTGGATCTCGTAGTAGTCGAAGTCCTGCAGGGTGAGCCCATTGCGGGCCAGCAGGCGCGGGATCGCATAGGTCGGCGCCATCAGCAGCCCGTCGCCACCGTGCACATAGTCGACCGCCGCGGTCTCCGAGTCGACCAGGTGCGCGAGCACCGGCAGGTTCCGCTCGGCCGCCCACTCATCGGTGGACAGCAGCGCCGCCGAGGCACCGTCGGTGAGCGGGGTGGAGTTGCCCGCGGTCATCGTCGCGTCGCCGAGCTTGGTGCCGAACACCGGCTTGAGGGTGGCCAGCTTCTCCACCGTCGAGCCGGGCCGAAGGTTGTCGTCGCGGGTCAGCCCGAGGAACGGGGTGACCAGGTCGTCGAAGAACCCGCGGTCGTAGGCCGCCGCCATGTTCTTGTGGCTGGCCGCGGCGAGCTCGTCCTGGTCCTCCCGACGGACGCCGAACTCCTTGGCGGTGATCGCCGCGTGGTCGCCCATCGACATCCCGGTGCGGGGCTCGCCGTTGCGCGGGATCTCGAGGCCGAGCATGGAGGGGCGCACGTTGCCGAGCAGCTTGATCCGGTCGCCGGTGGTCTTGGCGCGGTTGATCGAGAGCAGGAACTCGCGCAGCGCGTCGTTGACGCCGATCGGGGCGTCGGAGGTGGTGTCGACGCCGCCGCCGATCCCGGCCTCGATCCGGCCGGAGGCGATCGCGTCGCCGACCGCGATGATCGACTGCAGGCCGGTGCCGCAGGCCTGCTGCAGGTCGTAGGCCGGGGTGTACGGGCTCAGCGCGCTGCCGAGGACGCTCTCGCGCATCAGGTTGAAGTCGCGGCTGTGCTTGAGCACAGCGCCGCCGACCACCATGCCGAGCTGCTCGCCCTGCAGGTTGAAGCGACTCACCAGGCCGTCCAGCGTCGAGGTGAACATGTCCTGGTTCGATGCCTGCGCGTACGCCTTGTCGGAGCGCGCGAAGGGGATGCGGTTGCCGCCGACGATGGCGACGGGGCGAAGCTGCTTGCCGCCCGCGCTCGGGGCTGCTGCGGCCGGCTTCTTGGCGGTTCGGGCTCTGGGGGTCACGTCGGTCTCCATGTATGTGGGATCCTGCCTCGACATTGAACTTACTCCAGAGTAAGTTCAATGTCGACACCGCACCCGAAATCCGGGTGCCCCGATTGCGACAAAGAAGGTGGACCGTGGCAGCCAGCAAGGGCGCTCCCGACCTCTACTCCCAGTTCCTCTCCTCCGCGCCGGGCGCGTTCATCGCCAAGCAGGCCGGACTGCCGCAGCCCGAGAAGCTGCGCCGGTACAAGGCAGGCGAGCCTGCGCTGGCAGGCCCGGTGCTGATCGGCGGCAAGGGCCGCCTGGTCGAACCGCTGCGGAACCTGCTCTCCGACTACCCCGCCGCCGCACCCCACGACGACCGCCTCGGCGCGCTCGTCTTCGACGCCACCGGCATCGGCCAGGTCAGCGAGCTGGTCCAGCTCTTCGAGTTCTTCCAGCCGGTGATCCGCAACCTCGCGCCCAGCGCCCGGGTCGTGGTCCTCGGCACCACCCCCGAGGAGACCTCGGGCGTAGACGAGCAGATCGCCCAGCGCGCGCTCGAGGGCTTCACCCGCAGCGTCGGCAAGGAGGTCAAGCGCGGCGCGACGGCGCAGCTGGTCTACGTCTCGCCGAACGCGTCGACCGGGCTGTCCGGCGTCGAGTCCACCCTGCGCTTCCTGCTCTCCGCCAAGTCCGCGTTCGTCGACGGCCAGGTCATCCGCGTCGGCGCAGCCGACTCCGTGGCCCCGGCCTCCTGGGACCGCCCGCTCGAGGGCAAGGTCGCCGTGGTGACCGGTGCCGCCCGCGGCATCGGCGCGACCATCGCCGAGGTGCTCTCGCGCGACGGCGCGAAGGTCATCTGCGCCGACATCCCGGCCGCGGGCGAGGCGCTGTCGGAGACCGCGAACAAGGTCGGCGGCACCGCGCTTGCCCTCGATGTCACCGCCGACGACGCGGGCGAGAAGCTGGCCGAGCACCTGCTCGAGCGCCACGGCGGCGCCGATATCATCGTGCACAACGCAGGCATCACCCGCGACAAGACGCTCGCGAACATGGACGATGCCCGCTGGAACATGGTGATCGCCGTGAACCTGGCTGCCCCGCAGCGGATCACCGACACCCTGCTCGCGAAGGGTGCGCTCCGCGGCGGTGGCCGCGTGGTGGACGTGTCCTCCATCGCCGGCATCGCGGGCAACCGCGGCCAGACCAACTACGGCACCTCCAAGGCAGGCGTCATCGGCCTGGTGCAGGCCACCGCCCCGGTGCTGGCCGAGAAGGACATCACCATCAACGCCGTCGCGCCCGGCTTCATCGAGACCGCGATGACCGCGGCCATCCCGTTCGCCACCCGCGAGGCCGGCCGTCGGATGAGCTCGCTGCTGCAGGGCGGCCAGACCGTCGATGTCGCCGAACTGGTCTCGTACTTCGCCAGCCCCGCGTCCAATGCCGTGACCGGCCAGGTCGTCCGGGTGTGTGGCCAGTCGCTGATCGGCGCCTGATGTCCGCGCGGAAGGGCGATCTCGTGCAGCTCACGGAACAGCCCAAGACACTCGAGATCTACGCCCGCGCTGCGCTCGGCGCGCTGCCCGTCGTCGGCAAGTCCGGCACCAGGCGCAGCCTGCCGAAGCAGACCCTCGCCCTCGAGGGGCTGCGGGTGGACCCGGACAACCTCGCGGCGTACGCGCGGGTGTGCGGGCTGCGGTTCGGCGACACCCTGCCGATCACCTACCCCTTCACCCTGGTCTTCCCGACCGTGATGAAGCTGATGGTCTCGGCCGAGTTCCCGTTCCCGGCAATCGGTTCCGTCCACACGGACAATGTGATCGAGCAGCTGCGCCCGATCTCCGTCAGCGAGCCGCTGGACCTGAAGGTGCACGCGGAGAACATCCGCAGGCACCCCAAGGGCACCCAGGTGGACCTCGTCAGCGAGGTGTCCGTCGGCCGCGAGCTGGTCTGGCGGCAGGTCAGCAGTTTCCTGAAGATGCACCCGACCGGCGAGCCGAAGGAACCGAAGCAGGTGCACGCGGACGAGGTGCCGCCGCGCCCGATGCGGACGCTGCGGGTCGATCAGTCGACCATCAGCCGCTACGCCGCGGTGTCCGGGGACCGGAACCCGATCCACGTCTCCTCCCTCGGCGCCAAGGCGTTCGGGTTCCCGCGCACCATCGCGCACGGGATGTGGAGCGCGGCCGCGGTGCTCGGTGCGATCGAGGGCCGGATCCCGGACCGGGCCACCTATAGCGTCAAGTTCGGCAAGCCGATCGTGCTGCCCGCCACGGTGAACGTCTACGCCGATCAGGTACCCGGACCGGACGGCACCGGCTGGGACCTGGCCCTGCGCCACCCGAAGAAGGGCTATCCGCACCTGACCGCGACCCTGCGGTAAGGCGGCTCCGCCGCCTGTGCGCGGTTGATGAGTCCAGGGACTCGTCAACCGCGCACAGGCGCGCAGCGCCTACTTTTTCTTGCCGGACAGACCGCGCCAGGCCAGGCGCTCGAGCAGATCGGCCGCGGCGTCCACGGCGATCTCCCCGCCCGCGATCCGGTCCGCGACGGCCTCGCCCGCGCCGACCAGTGCGACGGCCATGATGGAGAAGTCGGTCCCCTCGTCGGGATCCTTGGTGCTCGATTCGAGGAGCTTGGCGGTGAGCTCGATCAGCCGGTCGCGGGAGCCGCGCACCTGGCCTGCGAACGCCTGCTGACCGATCGCCTGCCGATAGAGCACCATCCAGGACGAGCGATTCTGATCGACGAAGCCGAGGAACCCGACCAGGGCGGCGCGCAGCTGCTCGCGCGGGGACAGGCTCGGGTCACCCGCGGGCGTGATCGCCTCGACGAACCGCAGGCCCTCGCGGTGGATACAGGCCGCGAACAGCTCCTCCTTGGAGCCGTAGTACAGGTAGAGCATCGGCTTGGAGATCTGCGCGGCAGCGGCGATTGCGTCCATCGACGTGTCGTGAAACCCGTTGACGGAAAACACCTCGACCGCGGCGTCGAGCATCTGCTGCTCGCGAACCGCCCGAGGTAGGCGTTTGGTCCCGCCAGCCATGTGCCCTCCAGAGGTAAGACCCTTTATCTTACTCTAGAGTAAGTAGATCGATTGACGTCCTACATTCTGCCGGATCCGCCCGTTGCGCCCGCACGCGGCCGGTTGCGCCCAGGAAAAAGCCGCCGCTAGCAGGTGACGACGCCCTTGGCCCGCGCCACCCGCAGCACGGAATCGTCCACCTGCTGCTGACTGAGCTTGCCGGAGGCCACCAGCGCCTCGAGGTGGTCGAGGACCTCGGGGACCTCGTCGGTGGTCAGCCATAGCGCGACGTCGGCGCCAGCGGTCAGGGCCGCAGCCACCGCCTGCGGGGTGTCGAGCTTGTCGGTGATCGCGCGCATGCCGCTGAGGTCGTCGGTGAAGATCGGTCCGTCGAAGGCGGGCGCGCCGTACCCGGTCCCCGTCCGCAGCAGGGTCATCGCGGCGGGGCTGATGCTCGCGGGCACGCCCGGCGCGGTCAGCCCCGGCACCTCCAGATGCCCGACCATCACCCCGACGCCGGTGTCCACCAGCTCTCGGAACGGCACCAGGTCGCGGGTCTGCAGCTGGTCCAGCGGCGGCGTGGTGACCGCACCGGTGTGCGAATCACCCGACGCCGCACCATGTCCCGGGAAATGCTTGATCACGGGCAGCAGACCCGCGTCGCGTAGGCCGCGGGCGTACTCCCCGGCGTATTCGGTGACGACGTCCGGATCGTCGCTGAACGAACGGTCCCCGATCACCGAGTTCGCGGGCTGGCTGCTGACGTCCACGACGGGGGCGTAGTCGACGGTGATGCCGAGGCCCCGCAGGCCCCGCCCGCGTTTCAGCGCCATCTCGTAGGTCTGCTCGGGCGTCATCGTCTCGGCCACGGTGCGCGGCGGCGGATCCTCACCGAGCAGGTCCGCGACCCGCGACACCCGGCCGCCCTCCTCGTCGATGCTGACCATCAGCGGCACCTTCGCCACGGCCTCGACCTGCGGCACCTGCTTGCCCGCCAGCATCGACTCGTCGGTCCAGCTGCCGATGAAGATGCCGCCGATCTGCTCCTTCCGCACCACGTCCACCGCGTCGGCGGTCCCGGTCACGCCCACGTTGAGCAGCTGCGCCAGCTTCTGCCGCCCCGTCAGGGACGCGAGGAAGTCGGCACCGCAGTGGGCAGGCAGGGTCTGGTCCCTTGCCCCGGTGACGAGGTCGCGCTCGGGTGCCGCCGACGGGGACGGCGAGGCGGAGGTCGACGGCGCGGTGTCGGTCGCGGTGCTGCCGCAGGACACGAGCATCCCGAGGCCGAGGACGAGGGCGGCGGCGCGGGGCACTCGAGTGATCTTCACCGTTCGAGGGTAGGACAGATCCCCCGTCCGCCACACCCTCCACCGGGTAGCGTGGGAGGTGGATCGCCCCCGAAACGAGGAGGTCTCGATGCCTGCAGACCTGATGCTCATCGCCTACGACGGCTCCGACGATGCCAAGCGCGCAATCGAATACGCCGGCCGCTTTCTCAGCGCCGAACGGGCAGTCGTGATGACCGCCTGGGAACCGATGGTCCGCCAGGCCGCCAGGATGTCCGGGCTGTCCGGCGTGATGCAGCCGGAATGGGTTCCGGACGAGGAGTCCGAGGACATCGCGCTGACCGACGCCAAGGCCATCAACATCGAGGGCCTGGACCTGGCGCGGGACGCGGGCCTCAATGCCGAGGGCCGAACCGTGGAGTGCGTCACCACCATCTGGACCACCATCGTCGAAGCCGCAGACGAACTGAACGCGGACATCATCGTCACCGGCACCCGCGGCACCACGGGGCTGCGGTCCCTGCTGCAGTCCTCGGTTGCCGACCACGTCCTGCGGCACAGTCACCGGCCCGTGCTGATCGTCCCGCCGGGCGCATAGGCCACCGGGCACCGAGCCACCGGCCGGGCAGGCCGTCGCGGGGGCGCGGGACTATCGTCGTGAACCGATGGACGGTTTCCTGCTCTCCCGCGCCGACCGGACCCTGCGCACCTCCGGGAGCCGGGAACGGTTCCACGAGATCGACGCCGCCGCCGAGGCTCTCGCGCGGCGTGACATACCGCTCGTGGTCGGCGCGCTGCCGTTCGACCCCGCCGGACCCGCCGCGCTGACCGCGCCGGAGACCGCGCGTGTCACCGACGGACCGTGGCGGCCGGACTCGCTGCCCGCCCTGCCCACCGTGCGCTTGACCGAGGAACTGCCCGAGCCCGCGGAGCACCTGCGCCGGGTGGCCCGCCTGATCGACCGGCTCCGCGACGGCGACCTGCAGAAGGTGGTCGCGGCGCGCTCGGTGGTGCTCTCGGCCGCCGCGCCCATCGACCCGTGGTCGCTGCTGGCCCGGCTGGTGTCGCGGGACCACGCGGGCAACGGCTTCGGCGTCGACCTGTCGCCCGCGGGCGACGGCTACGCCGGGCACGCTCTCGTCGGGGCCAGCCCCGAGCTGCTGCTGCGCCGCACCGGCCGCGGAGTCGAGTGCTTCCCGCTGGCAGGCACCGCCCCGCGCCACGCCGACCCCGACGAGGACCGCGCCGAGGGGCAGCGGCTGCTGGCCTCGGCGAAGAACCGGTCGGAGCATGCCTTCGTGACCGAGTGGATCCGCTCCGTGCTCGACCCGGTCTGCACCGAACTGACCGTGCCGCAGTCGCCCCGGCTGATCGGCACCCCCGCGGTGTGGCACCTCGGCACCCCGATCGCGGGCGTGCTGCGCGATCCGGCTCCGTCGGCGTTGGAGCTGGCCCGCCTGCTGCACCCGACGCCCGCCGTCGGCGGCACCCCCACCGACGGTGCGATCGTCGCGATCCGCGAGTGCGAGGAGCCGCGCCGGTTCTACGGCGGCGCGGCCGGCTGGTGCGACCACGACGGCGACGGCGAATGGGTGGTGGCCATCCGGTGCGCCGAGATCGACGCGGACGGCCTGCGCGCGCGAGCGTGGGCGGGCGGGGGCATCGTGGCCGCCTCCGACCCCGATTCCGAGCTGGCCGAGACGTCCGCGAAGCTCCGCACGCTGCTCGGGGCGCTCGGCGTCGACCCCGAACCGGCCGGCCGCGGCGCGTAACCGGTAAGCGAACCCGACCGTCGGGTCCCAGGTGATACCTTGACGCGAGACGTTTCCGGTCAGTAGCAAATGGGAGATCCGAGATGAAGTTCCTTGTCCCCGGTGTGGCAAGCGCAGTGATCGGTGCGGTGCTCGGTCTGGGCGCCGTCTTCGGGGTTACTGCGGCCGCGTCGGACAACACTCGTCCGGACATCGATCGCAGCGGCAACGCCGATTCCTCCCTGCTGAACCAGGTTGAGTACGGCAGCCGTTAAGAACGCTGGAAGCGCGAGTTCCCGCACTCCTTCTGTCTTGGCGTCCGAGGCGCCGAACAACGCCCCACTGACCCGTCGGTGGCTGTTCGGCGCCTCCGCCATAGCGTTTCTTCTTGCGTTCCTGCAGGCCCCCGGCCAGCTGGTCGCCGACACCAAGTTCGACCTCACCCAGAACCCGATCGGGTTCCTCGAGCGCGCGTCGCACCAGTGGAGTAGCCAGGCCCCGCTGGGCCAGGTGCAGAACCAGGCCTACGGCTACTTCTTCCCGCACGGCGCCTTCTTCAGCCTCGGCGAGCTCGCGCACATCCCACCGTGGATCACCCAGCGCATCTGGTGGGCGCTGCTGCTCATCGCCGGGTTCTGGGGCATCATCCGGGTAGCCGAGGCCCTCGGCATCGGCAGTCGGAGCTCCCGGATCATCGCGGCCGTGGCGTTCGCGCTGTCGCCGCGGGTCCTGACCACCCTCGGGTCGATCTCCTCCGAGACGCTGCCGATGATGCTGGCGCCCTGGGTGCTGCTGCCGGTCATCCTGGCGACGTCCTCGCTCGTGAGCACTTCCGGCCCCCGGGCGGACCAGAAGTACTCACCGGCGCGGCTCGCCGCCCAGTCGGCGCTCGCTGTCGCACTGATGGGCTCGGTGAACGCCGTCGCCACCGCGGCCGCGTGCCTGGTCGCGGCCCTGTGGTGGGCCGCGCACCGCCCGAACCGGCGCTGGTGGATCTTCACCGCGTGGTGGATCCCGCTCTGCGTGGTCGCGACGGCGTGGTGGATGGTGCCGCTGCTGCTGCTCGGCAAGGTCAGTCCCCCGTTCCTGGACTACATCGAGTCGTCCGGGGTCACCACCCAGTGGACGAACCTGGCGGAGGTGCTGCGCGGCACCGACAGCTGGACGCCGTTCGTCTCGCCCGAGCGGATCGCGGGCGCGGTGCTGGTCACCCAGCCCGCCGCGGTCCTCGCGACCGGACTGATCGCCGCCGCAGGCATGGCCGGCCTGGCGATGCGTTCGATGCCGGCCAAGGGCAGGCTGGCGCTGATCCTGTTCGTCGGGCTCGCGGGCCTGGCCGCGGGCTACGTCGGCGACCTCGGCTCCCCCATCGCCGAGCAGGTCCGGGTGTTCCTCGACTCCGGCGGCGCCCCGCTGCGCAACGTGCACAAGCTCGAGCCGCTGGTCCGGCTGCCGCTGGTCCTCGGTCTCGCGCACCTGCTCGGCAAGGTCCCGCTGCCGGGGTCGGTCCCCCGCGCCCGCTGGCGGACCGCGCTCGCGCACCCCGAACGCGAGCCGATGGTCGCGCTGACCAGCCTGATCCTGGTCGCGCTCACCCTGGCGACCTCGCTGGCCTGGACCGGCAAGCTCGCGCCCCGCGGGGCCTACCCGGAGGTGCCGAGGTACTGGCACGAGGCCGCGGACTGGCTCGGCGAGCACGCGGCGGGCACCTCCCCCGACGGGTCCGACGCGCAGCGCGCGCTGCTGGTGCCCGGCGCCCCGTTCGCGACCCAGTTCTGGGGGCTGACCCGCGACGAGCCGATGCAGGCACTGGCCGACACCCCGTGGGCGGTGCGCGACGCGGTGCCGCTCGTACCGCCCGGCGCCATCCGCGCGCTGGACTCCGTGCAGCGCCTGGTGGCGGACGGCAGCCCCTCGGCAGGCCTCGCGGAAACCCTGCTGGGACAGGGCATCGGCTATGTCGTGGTGCGCAACGACCTGGACCCGGAGACGTCCCGCTCGACCCGTCCGGCGCTGGTCCACCAGGCGATCGACGGGTCGCCGGGACTGGAGAAGGTCGCGCAGTTCGGTGAGGACATCGGCGCGGGCGAGGCCGACGGGCTGGTCACCGACAGCGACCTGCGGCCCAAGTACCCGGCCGTCGAGATCTACCGGGTCACCGTCCCGGCCCTGCCGAGCGCCGTCGGCTCCGGCCCGTACACCGTGGACTTGAACGGGACGCCGAGGGTGCAGGGCGGACCGGAATCGTTGCAGCGCTTGGCCGCACGACGCGACCTGGGCGACGCCGGCCTTGACCTGCCCGCAGGCCCGGTCCTGCTGGCCGCCGACGCCGAGCGCGCCGGACTGCCGGTGGACTCGGTGGTCGTGACGGACACCCCGACCGACCGCGAGACCGACTACGGCCAGGTCGACAACCACAGCTCGGCGCTGCGTACCCCCGACGACCCCCGGCGAACCCACAACCTGGTGCCGGACTACCCGGTGTCGGGAGCCCCGCTCGTCACGGGCGAATGGGACGGCGCGCGGATCACGGTGTCCAGCTCGGCCGCCGACGCCACCCAGCTCGGCGGCACCGCGCCCGGCAGCGGTCCTGCGGCAACCGTGGACGGCGACCCGGCGACCGGCTGGTTCAGCAACGGCCTGGAAAGTGCTCTCGGACAGTGGATCCGATTGGACTTCGACGCGCCCGTGACCAGCGGCCTGCTGAAACTGCGGACCAGCCCCGGGGCGCTCGGCGTGCCCGTCAAGCAGCTCGAGGTGACCACACCCAACGGCAGCACCGCCGTCCGCGTCGGCAAGCCGGGCGAGGTGATCACGGTGTCCCTGCCGACCGGCAAGACGGACTGGCTCAAGATCACCGCGACCAAGACCGAGGACGGCTCGGTGGGCACCCAGTTCGGTGTCAGCGAGATCTCCGTCGAGGATTTCTCCGATCGCGATGCCCCCGTGCAGGTGCCGATCCGATTCCGCACCGTGCTGCCGCCCACCCCGGCGGACGCGACCGTCGCGGGCTGGGACCTCGGCCAGGAACTGCCCGGCCGGACCGGCTGCGTCGAGGCGCCGGACCGGGTGCGGTGCAGCCGGGGACTCGGCCTCGCCCCGGAGGAGCCGGGCACCTTCCAGCGCACCCTGTCCGTACCTACAGCCACCGCGGTGACACCGCAGCTGGTCCTCCGCTCCCGGCAGGGCCCGGCGCTCGACGCGCTACTCGCCGAGCCCGGCCGCGCACAGGCCGTCGGGCAGGCCGCCGTGGGCGACCTGCTCGGGTCCGCCTTCGCCGCCACCGACGGTGACCCCCGCACGGCGTGGACCGCATCCGAGGACACCACCAGCGGCAAGGATGCGAAACCGACTCTGATGGTGAATCTTCCGGAGCCGACACTGGTGACGGGGCTGAACCTGATGCCGAGCCTCGGCGCCCTCCCCGCGGCCCCGACCACCGTCGCGGTCGACCTCGGCACCGGCCCCCAGGTCCGGGAGCTGAGCGACGACGAACCGATCCGCCTCGAACCCGCCGTCACCGACCGCATCGTGCTCAGCCTGGTCGACTGGGAGGACGTCCTCGACCAGACCGCCCTCGGCTTCGCGAAGGTGCAGCCGGCCGGGCTCGCGGAGATCGGCGTCCTCACCACCACCGAGGACGGAACCGACCTGGTGGTGGCAGGCACCGGGGTGGAGGAACAGCCCACCGACCGGACCGTCACCGTCGGCTGCGCCGACGGGCCGACACTCTCGCTCGCCGGGCGGACGCTGCGCGCCTCCGTCACCGCGACCGTGGGGCAGTTGCGCTCCGGCGCGCCGGTGCCCGCGACCGTGTGTCCGGACGACACCGGCGCGGTCGACGAAACCGAGAGCACCGCAGTCGATCCCGATGCGCTCGCGGCAACCGTGATCTCGCTGCCCGCCGGACGTCAGGACGTCACCGTCGCGCCCGGCGCCGCATTCTTCGTCGACGGACTGCAGCTCGCCGCCACCCCCTCGGCCGGAACGGCCCCGGTGGCACAGGACGCCGTCCGCGTGCCCACCGACGGATGGACCCCCAACCAGCGGGCACTGCGGGTGGCCGCCCCCGACGGCGACCGGCTGCTTGTGGTGCCGGAGTCCCACAACATCGGCTGGGTCGCCACCGCACCGAACGGCGCCGAGCTGACGCCGGTCGTCGTCAACGGCTGGCAGCAGGGCTGGATCGTGCCCGCGGGCACCGAGGGCACCGTCGTCCTCGAGTTCCCGACCGACCGCTGGTACCGGCTCGGTATCTTCGGCGGCCTCCTGCTGCTGATCCCGCTGCTGCTGCTGGCGGTTATCCCCGCCCGTCGACGCGTGGCCGCAGGCCCGGCGCCGCGGACCTGGCACGCCGTCACCGTCGGCTACCTCGGGCTACTCGCGCTGGCGACGGTGATCGCCGGACTGCCGGGCACGATCGTCGCGGCGCTGGTGACCGGCCTGGCACTGATCCTGCGCGTCCGACGGGGGCCTGCCAGTGCCGCGCGCATCCTGGTCGGAATCGCCGGGGCGGGCAGCATGCTCAGCGCCGCCTTGCTGTCCACCGGTCCGTGGCGGGCGCTCGACGGCTACGTCGGCCACTCGGTGCTCGTTCAGCTCCCGGCGCTGATCGCGGTGGTCGCGGTGGGGCTGGCCGCGTTGCCGCTGGCTTCCTCGGCACGCGCCGCCCGGGCATTGCGGCGTCTTTCCCAGTTCTTCACCGCGAGGCGGGTCGGCTCCTCGACCAGCGCGTAGCTCGCGGAGGCGACGGCCAGACTCAGGCAGGTCGTCACCACGAGCACGAACACGAAACTCCCGCTGAACGGCACGATGCCGAATACCGGGAAGATGATCGACAGCACCGCGAGGTGCCAGATGAACAGCCCGTAGGACCAGCGCCCGATCGTCAGCGAGAGCGGGCTCGCCAGGATCCGGTGCTTCTCGGTGTCGCCGAGCACCAGCGGCGCCAGCAGCGCGAACGCGAGCACCGCGCCCAACGCGATCTTCACCGAGTACTGCCACGGCTCGGCGCGGGTGAGCCCTTCCGGCCCAGCCAGATCCGTGCACGAGAGCGCGAACGCGGCCACCGCGATCGCTCCCATCAACACGCGCCTGCGCGCCAGCCGGTGCACCGGGCCGTCGACCTGCAGCGTGAGTTCGGCCAGCACCATGCCCGCCGCGAACCACGGCAGGTATCCGGGCAGCCAGTTGTCGGAGTGGATGGCCTCCGGGGTCGGCACCGGCACGAACACCCAGCCCAGGCTGAGCGCCGCCGCGCCGAGCAGCACCGGGACCCGCAGTCGCGCGGTCGCACCGCGCAGGCCGACGAACGCCAGCGCGATCAGCGGGAGCAGCGCGTAGAACGCCACCTCCACCGACAGGCTCCACATCTGGGTCAGTCCGCCGGTCAGCGTCAGCGGCACGAACACCTGGGCAAGGCCGAGGTTCGCCAGCCACACCTGCAGCCCGCCGCCCGCCTCAGGGAGGAACAGCAGGATCAGCACGACTGCCACCCAGTAGGCGGGCAGGATACGGGCGGCACGGTGCATCAGGTACCGCCCGACCGGCGGGGTCGAGCCCAGTCCGCGGGCGGCCACCGCGTGCGGGCGCCACAGCAGGAACCCGGACAGCGCGAAGAACAACGCCACCGCCATGTCGAATCGGCCCCAGATGCGGCCGAGCACCGGATCACCCGTCGCGCCGGTCTGAAATGCGACGTGGGTGACCAGCACACCGAGCGCGGCGAATCCCCGCATGCCCTCCAACGCGGGGATGAACCCGCGCGGTGCTGACACGACCTGCTGCGGGTGGGAAGCCTCGGTACTCATTTGCCGACCAGTGTGCCCCAGCCCCGGTGTGTCCGAGGAGGACACCCGGATGCCATGACACGGAAATACGGCGTGCCAGCGCAATCGGACACTGGACACTGTTACTGTCTGGCTCACTGAGTGTCGCAACCCGGACGCTCTGCGATCGGTGCCGCCCACGGCAGCACCTCGGGCTGACAATGATTGACGAAGGAGATTCAGCATGGCGGGACGCTCAGGGCCGAGCAGGACACTTGCCTGCATCCTGGTGGGGCTCGGCGCTTTCCTATTGGCGGCCGCTGTCCTCATCCCGACGTACACCGTCGGCAAGCTGAAGAAGACACCGCTCGACCTCGAGGTCACCACGGTGGCCGAGGGCATCGGCGACGTCCTCGACTCGAAGTCCCTGACCGCAGGCAAGGCCGTCGTCAACAACAACGTGCCGCTGGTCGCCCAGCGTTACGTCACCGTCGTCGACCCGTCCGACGCCGAGAAGATCACCGTCCAGGCCGGACAGACGCTGCGCCGCACCGACAAGCAGGGCGACACCGGCCTGCTGACCGCGAGCGTCGACACCGTCACCCTGGACCGGGTCAGCTCGATGCCGATCCAGGACCCGATCGGGTCGATCCAGACGCAGCCCGACAAGCCGGCCGACGAGGTCGAGCACACCGGCCTGCAGTACAAGTGGCCGTTCGACGCCGAGCAGCAGGCGTACCCGTACTTCGACATCAACTCCCGGTCCACCCACGACATCAATTTCGTCGAGGAGACCGAGATCAACGGCCTGAAGGTGTACCACTACAACCAGAAGGTGGAGCCGGTCGACCTGTCCAAGGTCGTCGCCTCGCCGACGAACAAGCTGACCCTGCCCGCCGCCACCTGGGGCGTCGAGGGCGGCGACGCACCGGTCACCATGACCCGCTGGTACGCCAACGAGCGCGACACCTGGGTCGACCCGGTCACCGGCGTCGTCGTCAAGGGCCAGGAGAAGCTGTACCAGTACTACGCCCGCACGGCCGACAAGCCCGAGGTCACGGTCATCAAGGCCACACTGCCGTTCAACGAGGACACCATCGAGTACCAGATCGGCCAGGCCAAGGACGGCGCGGACAAGCTGTCCATGTTCGGCCGCACCCTGCCGATCATCCTCGGCGTCCTCGGCCTGATCTCCCTGATCGCGGGCATCTTCCTCGGCGTCCGCGGAGGCAGCGGACCGAAGACCCCCGCCGCCGCGAACGGCGCGGACACCACCCCGAGCGGCCCCGCGCACGAGTCGTACGACTCCGGCAACGCGGAGACCGAGCAGTTCCCGCGTCACGACTGGACCTCGGACAAGACGGAGGAGTTCCCGGCCGTCGACACCCGCGACCAGGAACCGCCGACCACCCGCCTGTAGGCAAGCACGCAACGCGAAGGGCCCGCACTCATCTCGAGTGCGGGCCCTTCGCGTTGCCGGGCGTAGGTTGGGCGGTAGTCGAGAGTGCGCACATGAGTCCGTCCCGTCGCCACTGCGAGTTCCGCTTCTACGAGGAGCTGAACGGCTTCCTGCCGCCCGCGCTGCGCAAGCGCGACGTCGCGCACGACTTCGACGGCACCCCGACGGTGAAGGACCGGATCGAGTCGCTCGGCGTGCCGCACACCGAGGTCGACCTGATCCTGGTCGACGGCGACTCCGTCGGATTCGGGCACCGACTGCACGGCGGCGAACGGGTCGCGGTCTACCCCGTGTTCGAGCGCTTCGATCTGGACGGCCTCACCCGACTGCGCCCGCTGCCATTGCGGGAGCCGCGGTTCGCGGCCGACGTGCACCTGGGCCGGCTCGCCTCCTACCTCCGTCTGCTCGGCTTCGACTGCCTGTACCGCAACGACTTCGCGGACGAGGAGTTGCTCGCGCTCTCGCTGAGCGAGCACCGGACGGTACTGACCCGCGACATCGGTCTGCTCAAACGCGCGGCCCTGCGCCGCGGCGCCTTCCTGCACGAGACCGACCCGCGTCGGCAGCTCCGCGAGGTGCTGGACCGGTTCCAGCTGGATGCGCGAATCGCGCCGCTGACCCGGTGCGCCCGCTGCAACGGGCCCGTCGCCCCGGTGCCGAGGCGGGTCGCGGCGGGACTGGTACCGGCGGGCGTGGCCCGCGAACAGCGCGAGTTCAGCCGCTGCGGTTCCTGCGGCCGGATGTACTGGCCTGGCAGTCACCTGGTGCGGCTGCGTCGGCGGCTGGGCGAGGTCGGGGTGTGGCTCTAGCTCTCCGCGGCGCCGTCGGCGCCGCGCAGGGCCGCGACGCTCACCACCGCCGCCGCCGATGCGGCCGTGACCACCGCGATCGTGATCAACTGCCGGATCGTCGAGGCGAAGCCCAGGATCAGGACGACCTCCACCGCCAGCGCCACCCACGCGGCCAACGCCAGCCGGGTGCGCTCGCGCGCGATCGCCGACAGGAGCGCCCCCTGCAGCACCGCGAGGCACGCCCCGTCGAGCGCGAACAACCACAGCAGGCCCTGCACCGGCGCGTAGGCCTGCCCTACCAGCATCGGCGCCAGCGGCGCGACCAACGCGACGCCCGCGACCGTGACCGCGCCGAGCCCCACCAGCACGCCGAGCGCCGAGCGCACCGCCCGCGCCGAGTGCGTCGGGCTGGCCATCCTCGGGTACAGCACCACCCCGACCGCGGCGGGCAGCCAGAAGGCCGCCTTCGTCGCCACCGCGCCCAGTGCGTACTGCCCGGCCTGCGCCTCGTCGAGCACGACCCGGGTCAGCAGCAGGTCCGCCGAGGACAGTGCGATCAGCGCCAGCTGGACCTGAGAGGCCCGCAGCACCGCCGCGACCCCGACCGGGACGGCCCGCTCGGCACCGGCGATCGTGCCCTCGCGGCCGACCAGCACCCGGGCGCCCGCGGCCACCGCGCCGGTCCCGATCGCCGCCACCGTCAGCGCGGCGCCCGCCCCCCACCCGATCGCAAGGGCCGCGACCGCGGGCACCACCTTGGCGATGCCCGTGGCGGCCAGGATCACGCTCAGCTCACCGAAGCGGCCGCGTCCCTGCAGGAGTCCCTGTTCGGTGGCCAGCAGGACCAGCAGCGGCGCCGTGAGCAGCGCGGCGGCGGTCGGACCGACCCCGGTGTCCAGTACCGCCGCCACCGGGACCACGAGCGCCGCGGCGAGCACCGCGACGATCACCGCGCACCGGCGGCCGAGGCCGCGGAGCGCGGCGTCGCCCCCGCCGAGCACCACCTCGCGGGCGACCACAGTCTGCAGGGCGAGCGCGGGCACCGCGAGGACCAACTGGGCGGCGAGCAGGCTCGCGAACTCGCTGTAGCCGGCCGGCCCCAGCCAGCGGCTGGCGAGCAGAGCCAGCACGTACGAGGCCAGATTCGCGGTCATCGAGCCGACCGTCACCATCGTCATCCCGGCCACCGCGGAGGTGGCGGCGGGGCGAGGTGTCATCCGCCCATGATCGCACCCGTTATCGTCGGGACCATGATCGCGCGGCCCGCGGGGCTCACCCGGGCCGTTCCCGCGCTGTATTCGCTTGCGCTCGCGGCGCTCGTCCTCGGGCCGCTGCTCGGACCCGGATACCTCCTGCTGCGCGACGCGGTGAGCACCCCCCGCTCGTACCTGACCGATTCGGCATTGGGGCTGACCGACGCCGCCGCGCGCGCGGTCCCGCAGGACGCCTTGATCGCCGCGCTGACGTCGGTCGTGGACGGCGGTCTGGTGGTGAAGGCGATCCTGCTGTCGGCGCTGTGGCTCGCCGGGTGGGGCGCGGCCAGGATGGTCGCCGCGCTGCTCCCGACGACCGGACTCGGTCCGCAGCTGCTGGCCTCGACGGTGCTGCTGTGGAACCCGTACGTGGCCGAGCGGCTGTTGCAGGGGCACTGGAGCCTGCTGACCGGGTACGCGGCGCTGCCGTGGACGGTGCTCGCCGCGCTGCGCCTGCGGCGCTCCCCCGTCCCGTGGTCGCCGCGGTCGTGGTGCCCGCTCGGGCTCACGCTGGCGGCCGCCGGGCTCACCCCGACCGGCGCGCTGCTGGCCAGCACGCTGGCCGCAATGTTGCTGGCCCTTCCTGGCGGCGCGGGCGCGCGGTGGTCGCGGCTGGCGGTGACCGCCGCGCTGGCGGTGGTGGCGTCGGCGCCGTGGCTGACCGCGACGGCGCTCTCCGGCGCCGGGGCACAGGGATCGGACCCTGCCGGGGTGGCGGCGTTCGCCGCGCGCGCCGAGCCGGGACTGGGGACGCTCGGCAGCCTGGCCGGGCTCGGCGGGATCTGGAACTCCACGGCGGTCCCGGCGACCAGGACCGGGATCTTCGCCCTGGTCGGGACGGCGGTGCTGCTGGCGGTGGTCGCGTGCGGGCTGCCCGCGCTGTGGCGGCGCCGCGGCAACCCGGTGATCGTGGCGCTGGCCGTGGTCGCGGCCGCGGCGGTCCTGCTGCCCGCGCTGGCCGCCACCGGCTGGGGCCTGACCGCGGGCGAATGGGCGGCGACCCGGGTGCCCGGCGCCGGGCTGCTGCGCGACGCCCAGAAGTGGGTGGCGCTGGCGGTGCCGTTCTACGCGCTGGCCGCGGCGGCCGGGGCCGGAGCACTGGCCCGGCTCGGCGGCCGGGTGTTCGGCACGGCCACCGCCGGGCGGACCCGAACGGGGGTCGCCGCCGCGGTCGGGATCGTCGCGGTGCTGATCGCGCTGCCCGACCTGGCCTGGGGGGTGGGCGGGGCGCTGCGGCCGGTGCACTATCCGGCGTCCTGGGAGCGCGTCGCCTCGCAGCTGCGGACCGCCGACGAGAGCGGCGACGTCGCGGTGCTGCCCGCGGGGATGTTCCGGCTCTTCCCCTACAGCGGCGACGCCCCCGTCCTCGATCCGGCACCGCGGATGCTGCCCGAGGACGTGCTGCAGACCGGCGAGCTGATCGTCGCGGAGGGCACCGTCGAGGGCGAGGGCAGCAGGGCCCGCGACGTCGAACGACTGCTGCTCGCAGGCGAAGACGCGGATGACCTGGAAAACCTGGGGGTGCGGTGGGTGCTGGTCGAGCACAGCACCCCGGGCCCGCTTGCGCAGTCGCGCCGCACGCTCGATCAGCTCGACGAGGTGTACGCCGACGAGGAGTTGTCGCTGTACCGGGTGGCCGGGCCCGTCGAGATCACCGCCGCCGACCCCGCGCGCCGCGCGGCCTCTGTCGCGGCCCACCTGGTGTGGGCGGCGTTGCTAGCCGGCAGCGCGCTGGGACTTCTGGCCCACAGGGCCCGCGACCGCCGCGGCCGGGGCCGCACCGATCAGGCCTGAGACGGGCCGCCCGGCGGCCGACGCCGACAGCACCGTGCGCACCCCGGACGCGGTCTGCGCCCAGGAGAACTCCGCGGCCCGCGCGCGGGCCTTCTCGCCGAGCTCGGCGCGCTGCTCCGCGTCCGCCAGGAGGGATTCCACCGCCTCGGTCAGGTCCGCGACGTCGCTGTTCGCGACCTCGTCGCCGCCGACCAGCGACCCGGTGACCCCGTCGATGATCGAATCGGTCAGGCCCCGCGAGCTGCGGTAGCCGACGGTCGGGACGCCGTGCAGGGCGGCCTCGATCACGGCGAGACCCCAGCCCTCCTTGCGCGAGGGCATCACGTGCACCCAGGACCGGGAGAGCAGCTCGTGCTTGCGATCCTCGGGGACGTGCCCGTGGAAGGTGACGGCGTCGGCGATGCCGAGTTCGTGCGCGCGGTCCCGGAGGTTCTCCTCCCACCAGCCGCCGCCGATCACGTCCAGGTGCAGCTCGGGGGTGTCGCGACGCAGCGTCGCGACGGCGGAGAGGGCGTCCTCGATCTGCTTGTGCGGCACCAGCCTCGAGAGCACGCACACGCTGGGGTGTTCGGTGCGGGTGTCGTCGGACCCGATCCGCACGGCGGGCGGGACCGAGTCGGCGCCGTTGCGCACCACCGCGATCCGTTCCCGGTCGACGCCGAGCGCGGTGAGCTCCTCCGCGGAGGGCAGAGACACCGTCAGGTACTGGTTGCGGCGGTGTACCCGCGGCGACAGGGTGGACTCGACCCACCAGCCGACGCGCGCCATCAGCCGTCCGGCCACCGGCCACTGCTCGCGGTGGCAGTGGTGCACGAGGACCGTGACCGGGGCGCCCGCGACCGCGCGCGCGAAGAAGGGGATGCCGTTCTGGGTGTCGATCACCGCGTCCGGGCGCACGCCCTTGAGGGGGCCGATGCCGAGGCGACCGAGCGCGATGGCGGCCAGCGCCCGCGGGTAGACGGTCAGCCGCCCGCCGCCGCGACTGATCGCGATGCCGTCGAGGGTGTCCGTGCGCGGCGCGCCCCGGTAGCGGGCGGTGCGCAGCGTGACCTTGACGCCCTGCTCGGCGAGTCCGGCCCCGACCTGCTCCAGGTACCGCTCGCTGCCGCCGCCCTGCGGGTGCCCGCTGTCACGCCAGCACAACAGCAGAACCTCGCGCACGGTCACAACTCCTGTTTCGGATGCCTACGGCCGCGGTGGCGGTCAAGTGGACACAATAACCGCTGCGCAGCGCGATCGTGTCCGCTACGGTGATCCGTCGATCCGTGTGCCTCGGCGCGGCCGCTATGGTTCCTACCCGTGACCGCCCTTCCCGTGACCCGCATTTTCGCCCGTCGGGCCACCCTCCGCCGGTCCGTCGGACTGCTCGGCGACTTCCGCCACGAACAGGACGACCCGGACCTCTTCTACGGCGCGTTGGCACGAGATTCGCTGGAGCTGATCGAGGATCTGTACGCCGGGATGACCGGTCAGGACCTGACCGGCCGGACCGTGCTCGACGTCGGCGGCGGTCCCGGCTACTTCGCGGAGGCCTTCCACCGGGCTGGCGCGCGCTACATCCCGGTCGAGCCGGACCCGACCGAGATGCACGCGGCGGGGCTGACGGTCGGCGGCGCGATCAGGGGTTCCGGGATGGCACTGCCCTTCCGCGACGACAGCGTCGACATCTGCTTCTCCTCCAACGTCGCCGAGCACGTGCCCGAGCCATGGACGATGGCCGACGAGATGCTGCGGGTCACCAAGCCGGGCGGTCTGATGGTGCTCTCGTACACCCTCTGGTGGGGACCGTTCGGCGGGCACGAGACCGGTCCCTGGCACGTGTTCGGGGGCGAGTACGCCGCCCGCCGCTACGCGCGCAAGAACGGCCGCGAGCCCAAGAACCGGTTCGGGGTGTCGCTCTTCGACGTCGGGGCGGCCGACGGGTTGCGGTGGGCGCGTACGACTGCGGACGGCGAGCTGCTCGCGGCGTTCCCGCGGTACCACCCGCGATGGGCCTGGTGGATGGTCCGCATCCCCGGCCTGCGCGAACTGCTGGTGAGCAACCTCGTCGTGGTGCTGCGCAAAAGGTAGGCGCTTCGCGCCCGTGCGCGGTTGACGAGTGTCTGGACTCGTCAACCGCGCACGGGCGGCGCAGCCGCCTACGCTTCTTGGCCATGACCGGACTGGCCCTGGACATCGGCGGCACCAAGCTCGCGGCGGGGCTGATCTCGCCCGACGGTGAGCTGCTCGCCGAGGAGCGCAGCCCGACCCCGGCGACCGGGGTGTGGGACGCCGCCGCGACGCTGCTGCGCGCGGTCGCCGACGGGCACACGATCACCGGGGTCGGCATCGCCTCCGCGGGACCGGTCGACATCGAGGCCGGCACGGTCAGCCCGCTGAACATCCCCGACTGGCGCGGCTTCCCGATCGTCGGCGCGGTGCGCGAGCTGTTCCCCGGGGTGCCGGTGCGGATGGCGATGGACGGGACCTGCACCGCGCTCGGCGAGTACCGCTTCGGCGCGGGCCGCGGGACCGGCAACATGCTGGGCATGATCGTCTCCACCGGGGTGGGCGGCGGGGTGCTGCTCGACGGCAGGCCCGTCGGCGGCCGCACCGGGAACGCCGGGCACATCGGGCATGTCGTGGTGCCGGGCGCCGAGGACATCGCCTGCGCGTGCGGCGGCATCGGCTGCCTGGAGGCGGTGGCGAGCGGACCCTCGTCGGTGCGGTGGGCGAACGAACGGGGCTGGACGGGCTCGACCGGACTCGAGCTCTCGGAGTCCGCGCAGGCGGGCGACGCGATCGCGCTGGCCGCGCTGCGCAGGTCCGGGACCGCGGTGGGGGTGGCGATCGCCTCCGCCGCCGCGCTGCTGGACCTGGACCTTGCGGTGGTCGGGGGCGGTTTCGCGCAGTCCGGCCCGCCGATGTGGGAATCGATGCGACGGGCCGCCGCGGCCCGGGCAGGCCTGTCCTTCACCCGGGGGCTCCGGATCGTGCCCGCGGAGCTCGGCGGGCGCGCCACCCTGATCGGCGCGGGCGCCCTGACACTCGGCGATCAGCCGGATCCCGGTTTCGTTCAAGCCTGACACGAAAAGGGGGCTGATTTGCGCCCGGAAGTTCTGTAACGTGTTCTAGTGTGCTTCTCACCACACCTCTGACGACGAATGAGGGCACCGTGAGTACAGCCGACATCACCCAGGACAACGGCGACAACTTTGCCGAGGTCGCCCGCCCAACCGGATCGCAGCGCGACACCGCCGAACTGGGCCGCGAGCTCCAGGAATGGCTGACGGGCCGGCTGCCGGACGGCGCCGATCCCGTGGTCTCCGACGTGCGACTCCCCGCCGCGAACGGCATGTCCAGCGAGACCATCCTGTTCGACGCGACCTGGACCGAATCCGCCACGGACCCGCTTGCCGATGCGGAGCCGGGTACCCGCCGCACCCACGAACTGGTCGCACGCGTCGAGCCCGGCGCCTCCTCGATGCCGATCTTCCCGAGTTACGAGATGGGCACCCAGTTCTCGGTCATGAAGACCGTCCGCGAGCTGTCCGACGTCCCCGTCCCCGCGGCCTACTGGTCCGAGCCGGATGCCGGGCCGCTCGGCGCCCCGTTCTTCGTCATGCAGCGGATCGACGGCGACGTCCCGCCCGACGTGATGCCCTACAACTTCGGCTCCTGGGTCACCGAGGCCACCGAGGAGCAGCGGCGCGCCCTGCAGGACTCGTCGGTCGAGATCCTGGCCGGGCTGCACGCGATCCGGGATCCGCTGGAGCACTTCCCGTTCCTGCGACTGCACGATGCGGGACCCACCGCCGAGCAGTCCTTCCGGGCGCACCTGGCCCGTCAGCGCGGCTACTACGAGTGGGCGACGGCGGACGGGCCGCGCTCGCCGCTGATCGAGCGCTGCCTCGACCGGCTCGAGGCGAACGTGCCCGCCGACGACTCCCCCGCCGTGCTCTGCTGGGGCGACTCCCGGATCGGCAATGTCATGTACCGCGACTTCACACCGGTGGCGGTGCTCGACTGGGAGATGGCCGCGATCGGCCCGCGCGAGATGGACCTCGCGTGGATGATCTTCCTGCACCGCTTCTTCGAGGACCTCACCACGATGGCGGGGCTGCCGGGCCTGCCCGACTTCATGCGCCGCGACGACATGGCCGCGCGGTACCGGGAACTCACCGGGCACCAGCCGGAGAACCTGGACTACTACAGCCTCTACGCCGCCCTGCGGCACGCAATCGTCATGTTCCGGGTGCAGAGCCGCGCGATCGCGTTCGGCCAGTCCGAGCGCCCGGCCGATCCGGACGACATGATCCTGCACCGCAAGGCACTCGAGGCCATGCTCGACGACACGTACTGGGCGCAGGTGCGCTGATGGACGACCTTCACCGAGGAGGACCCCCGACGTAACCCCGCGTTGCCCCTTCACGACGGACCCCCGAACAGACCAGCAAGGAAGCACTCATGACTGATTACGACAAGCTCTACATCGGCGGGGAGTGGGTGGCGCCCGCCACCGACGAGCGCCTCGAGGTGTTCTCGCCCGCGACCGAGGAGCGGGTGGGCAGCGTCCCGGTCGCCGCCCCGGCCGACATCGACGCCGCGATTGCCGCCGCGCGCACGGCACTCGAGACCGGCCCCTGGCCGCAGACCACCCCGGCGCAGCGTGCCGAGATCCTCGTCAAGGCGGCGAAGCTGATCGAGGAGCGTTCCGACGAGCTGTGCACCATGATCTCGGCCGAGATGGGCGCGCCGCGCGCGAGCGTCGAACTCATGCAGAAGACACCGACGCTTGCCACGATGAACAGCTTCGCAACGCTGGCCGAGACGTTCTCCTGGGAGGAGGAGCGCACCGGACCGTTCGGTGTCTGCAAGGTCATGCGCGAGCCGGTCGGTGTCGTCGCGGCCGTCATCGCCTGGAACGTCCCGCTGTTCCTGCTGGTCAACAAGCTGGCGCCCGCTATCATCTCCGGTTGCACCATGGTGCTCAAGCCCGCACCGGAAACCCCGATGAACGCCAACCTCGTCGCGGAGATCTTCGCCGAGGCCGGTCTGCCCGCGGGCGTGCTGTCCATCGTCCCCGGCGGCGCGGAGACCGGCGAGTACCTGGTCTCGCACCCCGGCGTCGACAAGATCACCTTCACCGGCAGCAGCGCCGTCGGCCGCAAGATCGGCGCTATCGCCGCGCAGAACCTCAAGCGTTGTTCGCTCGAGCTCGGTGGCAAGTCCGCCGCCATCCTGCTCGAGGACATGGACGTGCCTGCGACCATGCCGATGCTGGTGCTGTCAGGCCTGATGAACTCCGGCCAGGCGTGCGTCGGCCAGACCCGCATCCTGGCGCCGCGGTCGCGCTACGACGAGATCGTCGAGGCCATGGCCGCTTTCGTCGGGTTCTTGCCGATGGGTATGCCGGACGATCCGGCCGCGCAGCTCGGCCCGATCATCACCGCCAAGCAGCGTGACAAGGTCCTCGGCTACATCGAGAAGGGCAAGGAGGAGGGCGCCCGCCTCGTCGTGGGCGGCGGCGTGCCTGCCGGTCTGGAGACGGGCTACTTCGTCGAGCCGACCATCTTCGCGGACGTCGACAACTCGATGACGATCGCGCGCGAGGAGATCTTCGGACCGGTCCTGTCGGTGATCCCCTACGACAGCGTCGAGGAGGCCATCAAGATCGCCAACGACTCCGACTACGGTCTGGCCGGCTCGGTCTACACCACCGACATCGAGAAGGGCCTCGAGGTCGCCAAGCAGATCCGCACCGGCACCTTCGGGATCAACTGGTACGCCTTCGATCCGGGTTCCCCGTTCGGCGGCTACAAGAACTCCGGCATCGGCCGCGAGAACGGACCCGAGGGCCTGGACGAGTACTGCGAGCTCAAGTCGGTGCTGATGCCCCCCGGCTACGGCGCCTGATCGACAGACAACGCAGAACGGCCCCGCGAACCACTCGGTTCGCGGGGCCGTTCAGCTGTGTGGACTAGCTGCCGAACGGAAGGGCGGAGCTGCCGTCCGAGCTGCCGCCGGGCAGGAGCCCGACCTGCATGATCTTGGGGCTGTCGATGACGGGGTTCATCAGGTCGAGCAGGCTCACGCACCCGCCGATGACGCCGTACACCCCGGTCGGGATCTCGTTGGTGGTGCTGTTGACGGTCATGCCGGGGAGGGCGCCGAACAGCGTCAGCGGGTTCGCCACGTTCGGGTACACGACCACGCCCGGATCGAGGAGCTTGACCGGGTTCTCGACCACCGCGGGCACGTCCGCCGCGTTGACCACGAAGGCCTGGCATCCGGTCAGGCTCAGGATGGGGTTCGGGTTCTTGATGGACATGGTGATGCTGTTGCCCGACGACGAGGCGTTGACCTCGGGCGGCAGGATCGACGCCGCGGATGCCGTGGCCGGCATGGTCATCGTGACGGTGGCGACGGTGGCGACGGCGATCGCCGCACCGCCGGCGAGACGCTTGAGACCGCCCCGGGTTGCTGCCTGCATATTCGACCCTCTCAACTGAACGAATGTCCACATGAACACTGACAAACCGAAAGGGTAAGGCGTCCGGGGGGTCTCGCGTGGACGATCCGCGCAACGGTTGGACAATTCACACGGCTGGGGCGCGGCAACTATTGTTCGGGAGTGAGCCAGTCCGATACACAGCCCGACGCCGGTCCGGAGCAGAACGCGAATGCCGGCGACGAGAGCACGCTCACCGTGCTCCTCGCGTTCGGCGCGAATCTCGCTATCGCAGTGGCGAAGTCGGTCGCCGCCACGATGACGGGTTCCGCCTCCATGGTCGCCGAGGCGACCCATTCCTGGGCGGATACCGGCAACGAGGTGCTGCTGCTGATCGCCAACCGGCGGTCCAGGCACGCGGCCGACAAGGCACACCCGCTCGGTTTCGGCCGCGAGGCCTACATCTGGTCGATGTTCGCGGCCCTCGGCCTGTTCGCCCTCGGCGCGGGCGTCTCGATCACCCACGGCGTCCAGGAACTGTTCAATCCGGAGCCGGCCAGCGATTTCGGGGTGGCCTATGCGGTCCTCGGGATCTCGTTCGTGCTGGAGGCGATCTCCTTCCGACAGGCGTACCGGCAGCTACGCACGGAGGCGTCCGACGCCGACCGGGATCTGCTCGAGCACGCGCTCAAGACGTCCGACCCGACGGTCCGCGCCGTGTTCGCGGAGGATGCCGCCGCGCTGATCGGTCTGGTGATCGCGTTCGCGGGCGTGCTGGCGCACCAGCTGACCGGGTCCCCGATCCCGGACGCCCTCGGCTCCATCGCGGTCGGCGTGCTGCTCGGCGTGATCGCGCTGATCCTCATCGACCGCAACCGGCGGTTCCTGGTCGGCGAGGAGGCGTCGCCGCAGCTGCGCGGCGCCGGTCTCGAGACGCTGCTGTCGCTTCCCGAGGTGAGCCGGGTGACGTTCCTGCGGATGGAGTACCTGGGCCCCCGGCAGGTGTACCTGGTCGCGGGCGTCGACCTGGTGGGCGACCTGGCCGAGCACACGGTCGCAGGCATCCTGCGCGACCTGGAGGGTCAGCTCGAGGCGCACCCGCACATCGTCAAGGCCGTGCTCACGCTGTCGAACGAGGACGAGCCGAGCCTGCTCGCCTGACGCAGGCCCGCGCCCATCCCCCTGAACGACCCGATGCCACACCGGTTCACGCGAGGTGAACCGATGTGGCATCGGTGGAGAACTGGGTCGGACTAGCCCAGACGCTGTTTGAGCGCCTCGAACTCGTCGCGGATGCCGGAGGGCACCTTCTCGCCGAGGAACTCGAACCACTCGGTGATGAGCGGGATCTCCTGCTTCCACTCGTCGACGTTGACGGCCAGCGCCTCGTCGACGTCAGCGGCCTCGACGTCGAGCCCGGTCAGCTCCAGGTCGGCCGCGGTCGGCACGTATCCGATCGGGGTGGCCTGCGCGCCTGCCTTGTGCTCGATGCGGTCGATGATCCACTTGAGCACGCGGGAGTTCTCGCCGAACCCGGGCCACAGGAACCGGCCGTCGTCGCCGCGACGGAACCAGTTGACGTAGAAGATCTTCGGCAGCTTCTCCGAGTCGGCGTTCTTGCCGAGGGTGATCCAGTGGTTCAGGTAGTCACCGGCGTTGTAGCCGATGAACGGGATCATCGCCATCGGGTCGCGGCGAACGGTGCCGACCGCACCCTCGGCCGCGGCGGTCTGCTCGGAGGAGAGCGTCGCGCCGAGGAACGTGCCGTGCTGCCAGTCGAAGGACTCGCTGACCAGCGGGACGGTGGTCTTGCGGCGGCCGCCGAACAGGATCGCCGAGATCGGCACGCCCTGCGGGTCGTCCCACTCGGGGGCCAGGATCGGGCACTGCGACATCGGGGTGCAGTAGCGCGAGTTCGGGTGGGCGGCCTTCTCGCCGGACTCGGGGGTCCAGTCGTTGCCCTTCCAGTCCACCAGGTGCTGCGGGTCGCCCTCGAGGCCCTCCCACCACACATCGCCGTCGTCCGTGAGTCCGACGTTCGTGTACAGCGAGTTGCCCGCCTCGAGCGTCTTCATCGCGTTGGGGTTCGAGCCGTAGTTGGTGCCCGGCGCGACGCCGAAGAAGCCGAACTCCGGGTTGACGGCGTACAGGCGGCCGTCCTCACCGAAGCGCATCCACGCGATGTCGTCGCCGAGGGTCTCGGCGCGCCACCCGGGGATGGTCGGCTGGATCATCGCGAGGTTGGTCTTGCCGCACGCGGACGGGAAGGCCGCCGCGACGTAGTACGCCTTGTCCTCCGGCGAGATCAGCTTGAGGATCAGCATGTGCTCGGCCAGCCAGCCCTCGTCGTGGGCCATGGCCGACGCGATGCGCAGCGAGTAGCACTTCTTACCCAGGAGGGCGTTGCCGCCGTAGCCGGAGCCGTAGCTCCAGATCTCGCGGTCCTCGGGGAAGTGGGTGATGTACTTGGTGTCGTTGCAGGGCCACGGCACGTCGGCCTGGCCGTCGGCCAGCGGCGCGCCGACGGAGTGCAGCGCCTTCACGAACGGCTTGTCGGAGCCCAGCTTGTCGAGCGCGGCCTGGCCCATCCGGGTCATGATGCGCATCGAGACGACGACGTACTCGGAGTCGGTGATCTCCACGCCCAGCTTCGGGTCGTCGGCACCGAGCGGGCCCATGCAGAACGGCACCACGTACATGGTGCGTCCGCGCATGCTGCCGCGGTAGAGGTCGGTCATGAGGCCGCGCATCTCGGCCGGGTCCATCCAGTTGTTGGTGGGGCCGGCGTCGATCTCCTCGCGGGAGCAGATGTAGGTCCGCGACTCGACGCGCGCCACATCGGAGGGATCCGAATTGCCGAGGAACGAGTTCGGCTTCTTCTCCGCGTTGAGCCGCGTGAAGGTGCCCGCCTCGACCAGCTTGTCGGTGAGCCGCTCCCACTCCTCGTCGGAGCCGTCGGCGAACACGACGCGGTCGGGCTGGGTGAGCTCGGCAACCTCTTGCACCCAGGCGAGCAGCTCGCTGTGCGAGGTGGGTGCGGTGCCGTCAGTTCCGTTCAGACCGGGAATGGTCGCTGAGGTCATCAAACTCTCCTGGGTGTGCCGGAACCGTCCAACCACCGTCAGCTGCACGAATGCACTTGACGATGTAGTCGGTTTTCCCCTCTCGGCGGGGCGCATCCCGCTGCTCCGTCGACGCATGCGTGCGAACGCAGACGGCAAACGGAGGACACGGGCGCCGGGTGTCCTGGTACGAGGTTAACGCTGAGTGTCCCCCCGTAGGGAATCGGGTCTTGTCCGATGAGTCACAAGACCGATTCAGTGATCTCACGCGGGGCGTTCTCGGCCGCGCGCAGGCCTGAGACGGCCGGAGACAGCCGAACACCCCCGGAGGCGACTGAGGACCGAACGCTCGTCCTCGGAGGGGTCCCCGACGGTCCCCTCCCGACATCTCCGGGGGTGTTCGTGGTCTAGCTGTTCAGAAAGGACTAGCTGCCGTTCTTGAGGACGTTGCTGATGGTGTCGCCGAGAACGTCGCTGATCGAGCCGGTGGAGCTGAGCTGACCCTCGGCGGAACCGGTGCCGGTGCCGTCCGCGACGCTGAGCACGGCCTCACCCGGGTTGGGGATACGCACGGTGAAGCAAGCCGTCAGGTTCGGCAGTTCCGTGCCGACACCGACGGTGCCTGCGACGCCGGTGCCCCGGCTGGTGATCTGCGAGCCGGGGGCGGCATTGGCAGGAACCTTGTAGGTCGTCTTCAGGGTGACCGGGTTGCCGGAGTTGACGAACCAGCCGGTGCTGGTCACCTTCCAGCCGTCGCCGTTCGCCGTGGGGGTGACATCAGCCTCGTGCTGGCCGGTCGGGATGCCAACCGAGAACGCCGTCACGGTCGCCTTGACGGGAGCGCCGAAGCCCACCGGCGGGATGTCGTTGATGGTGTTGACATACGGGTTTCCGATGCCGGTGGTGCCGACGACCGTCGTGTACGTGACGAGGGTGCCCGGGGCGGCCTGGGTGGCCGAGACCGTCTTGGAGTAGGTGTGGGTGACGCCCCACGTCGAGATGTCGTTCTTGGTGGCCGTGCTGGACTGGCTGCACTCGGCGGCGCTGGCAGTGCCGGCGCCGAGGCCGACGGTCAGACCGGCGGCGACGAGGGCGGCAGACGCGGCCACTGCCGCAGTGCGGCGCATCGGGGTGTGAGACATGTGGAGATCTCCATTCGATCAGTTACAGCGCCAACCACGTAGTGCCGGACTGTCACGGCCGACGGGCGCCGGATTTGCAGGGGGTGGGCGAGGTCATCGCACCGTGACCTTTATACGGACAAGCGTCCAACCCCACAGCCAATTGCGAAAAATCGCCCACGGCACAGCCGGCGACCCCTCGTGATCCACTCCGCTCCGGCCGCGGATCCAACGCTCGGCGCCTACAGGCTGCCGTGGTCGGTCCTGGCCCACCGGACCTCGCCGTCGGCCCCACGGTTGGCCTGCCATGACTCGTACCCACCGTCGCCCTCGATGGCGGTCACATGGTCGGCGAACCCGTCTTCGTCCAGGTCAGAGGCCACATACAGGGTCCCGCCCGTCGAGTAGGTCCTGGTGTCGAGGATCCCGTCGCCGTCGAGGTCCGCGGTGGGAGCGTGCAGCTCCATCTCGCCGGCGTCGGGGCCCATCGGGTGCTGGGCGGGGCCGAGCGTGCCGAGCAGCAGCATGTCGTCGTGCATCATCACCACGACTCCTTCCGTTGGCTGGACTGGTCGCTACTGATTGGACGCAGCGCCGCCGCGGGCGGTTCCACCGTTACCGAACGGTGACGCTCGCGTACGCCTCCAGCACGGCGAGGTCACGGTCGCAGGCGGCCAGTTTCCCGGCCCTGCTGCCCGCGCCCTCCCGCAGCTGCCGATCGAGCGCCGCCAGCCGGTCCTCGGACTCGCGCGTCCGCTCCCGATGCCTCGCCAGGATCGCCTCCGCACACCGGGCCTCGGTGTCGACCAGCCGGCCGAGCACCCGCTGCTCCAACACCGACCGCACCGTCGCAAGGGTCTCCACCGCCCACTGGCGAAGGTGTGCGCGATCGGCGAGGTGCCCGCGGGCCCTTGTCAGCCACCACGCGGCGCCGCCACCGAGAAGCAGGGTCACCGGGATGCTGGCGAGGTCGAGCGCGGGCACGGTCGACAGCGGGGCCATCACCATCCGGCCGAGGCCCAGCCCGGCGGACGCCCCGAACACGATCATCATCCGGTCCTCGAGCCCGCGGTGCCGCGGCGCGGGCGGCTCGATCGCCGGCACGGTAGGCGTTCGGTTCTCGTCGTGCAGCGCCCCACCCAGCACCCGCGCGCTGACCTCGGCCAGGCGCGCATCCGCCGCCGCATCCACCCTCGCGGTGAGCGCCGCGACCGCGTCCCGCAGGTGTTGTGGGGATGCCGCCAGCGCGGTGCGGTCGGCCCGGTCGATGGCCTCCCGTGCCGCGGTGGACTCCGCCCGTACCTGGTCGCTCACCTCGTGCACCAGCTCCACCCGGGCCAGCGCGGTGAGCCTGCGCAGGACCGCGGCCCGATCGCCGCGCCACCCGTCCCGGTCTGCCACCAGCGCGGACCGCTCTGCCCGCAGGGCCGCGGTGTCGTCGGTCGCGCGCAGCGATTCGGCGGAGCCCCGGATCAGGGCGGCGGCCTGTTCGGCCGCGCCCGCGGCCCGCATGCGCAGCCGTGCCTGTCGCTCGGGGACGGCGGTGGTCGCCTCGAGGATCGCCGCACGCAGCTCCTCGATGCCGCGACCGTCCGGCACCGAGACCGGATGGATCACGACACCCGCGAATCGGGGCAGGTGCTCGGTGAGCAGCTCGGTGTTCCGCCGGGCGACCGCCGCCCAGTCGTGGTGCGCGTCGACCCCGGTGAGCGCGAAGAGCACGGTGTGCGCGGACTCGGCGCCGGCCCGCAACAGTTCGAGTTCCTCCCGACCGAGCGGTGCCGCGGCGTCGAGCACCATCAGGGCCACGCCTGCCGCGGGATCGGGTGCCTCGGCGAACCGCAGCTCGCGGCTCCCGGCACCGCCCTCCGTGAGCGCAGCGATCAGATCGCCGCGACCACTGCCGGGCACGCCGAGGACCACCACCGTCACCGCGCCGCCCGGATCCGGCGCGGGCGGCGCGGGCCGCTCCAGACCGGGCAGCGCGCCGGGATTCCACCGGCGCAGGACGGCGGCCAACTCCGGCGGCACCGTCTCGTTCACCGGACCTCCCCGCGGACCCACTGCCGAACCGCGCTCCGGTGCAGCGTCAGGGCCGCCCTTGTGCCGCGGGCGTCGAAGCCACCGTTCATCCGGCCCCGCCACGTCCGGGCCCGACGCAGCGCGAGAGCGGGATCGTCCGGCGGCGACTCCGCCGGCATCTCCCCTTCGTGCGGGAGGATCGCCGCGACCGCGACAGTCAGCGCCTCGTCGCCCGCCAGGTACTCCTCCACCGCGTCGCGGACGCTGGCGGTCCCGATCAGCGCCCGCAGGTCCGCCGACAGCGCCGCTGCCCTGGCGGCCAGGCAGGCCTCGAGCCGATCGGTGACCGCGATCCGCAGATCGGCCACCCCGAACTGCGACCGACTGTCCACGGGCAGACAGGGCACACCGAGGGCCGCCGCGGTGCGCTCGGCGGCGACCGCGGAGTCGGCCAACGTGTCCGCCTTGTTCAGGACGGCCAGTCCCCGATCCCCCGCGATGCCCGCCGCGGCCACGTCGGCGCGGCGCGGCGGGTCGCACACCACGAGCACGATCAGTTCCGCGGTCAGTGCCGGGTCCTCGGCGCCAGGCACGTCCCAGGCGGGGGTCTCGACGACCTCGGCCCCCTGCATCGGCCCGAGCGCCGTGATGACCGCGGACCGCCCGACGCCCGCGCGCCCGGTCACCTCTATCCGCACCGGAGCGCGATACCGCCGGACAGCCCGGCTCACCAGAGCCCCGGCCGCCGGATCCGCCTCCGTCGCCGATCGTCGTAACCCGTCGACCGTCGCATCGAATTTCATCGACGCCATCGCGCCACCCCCCAAAGAAAAGAACGCGCCCCCCGGCGCGCCCCGAATGATCGCAGCCTCCGTGGCCCGACGCACCACGAGGCCTGGAATTCGTCGATCACATCACCGAAACGCCAGGTCGCGACCTGTTCACCGGCGGCGGCCGCGGCGGCGCGACCCGCTTCCGGACCCCCACCCGGCGGTACCCGCCCGGGAAAGTCTCAACTTTCACTTCAGACCCACCTGCCACAACCCTCCGTCATGCGTGACAATGGTCGGGTGAATGACGCAAAATCCCGGGTGGCAGGGGCCACCGAACAGGGTTCCCGCCTGTACCCCCGGGTGACCAGTTTCCGCTCGCGCCGCGGCGCACTGACCGACCCTCAGCAGCAGACCTGGGACCGACTGTGGCCCGAGATCGGCGCCGATGTCTCCGACGCGCCGCTGGACGTCGCCGGGTGGTTCGGCCGCGAGGCCCCGACCATCGTGGAGATCGGCAGCGGCACCGGCACCGCGACCGCCGCCATGGCCAAGGCCGAGCCGCACGCGAACCTGATCGCGATCGAGGTGTACCGGCCCGGTCTCGCCCAGTTGCTGCAGGCGATCGAGCGGGATTCGATCCCCAACATCCGGGTGCTGCGCGGCGACGCCGTCGACGTGCTCGAGAACATGCTGGGACCGGAGTCGCTCACCGGCGTCCGGGTGTTCTTCCCTGACCCCTGGCCCAAGGCCCGCCACCACAAGCGCAGGCTCCTGCAGGGGCCGACGTTCAAGCTGATCGCGGAACGGCTGATGCCGGGCGGCGTGCTGCACGTCGCCACCGATCACGCCGAGTACGCCGAGTGGATCGCCGAGGCAGGCAATGCCGAACCGCTGCTGACGCCGCTCGACTGGGATGATCTCGCGCAGGGTCCGGCCGATTCGCCGATGACCCACGAACGACCGGTCACCAAATTCGAGAACAAGGCGCAGCAGGTGGGCCGACCCATCACAGAGCTGATCTGGGGAAAGGTTCGAGCATGAGTGTGAGCGAGCGGTTACCGGACACGACACCGACCGACGCCGTGGGGGCAAACTCACTCGCGGACGAGGCGCGTGAGGTACGGCACCAGAAGCGGGTGCTGCTGGTGTGGGACGCGCCGAACCTGGACATGGGCCTCGGCGCGATCCTCGGTGGCCGCCCCACCGCCGCCTACCGGCCACGATTCGACGCCCTCGGACGCTGGCTCCTCGGCAGGACCGCCGAGCTGTCCGGCACCAGCGGGGTGCGCCTCGAACCAGAGGCGACGGTGTTCACGAACATCGCCTCGGGCAGCGCCGATGTCGTCCGCCCGTGGGTCGAGGCCTTGCGTAATGTTGGTTTCGCGGTGTTCGCCAAGCCGAAGATCGATGAGGACAGCGATGTCGATGCCGACATGCTCGACCACATCGCCCTTCGCGCTCGGGACGGCGGGCTGGCCGGGATCATGGTCGCCTCCGCCGACGGTCAGGCCTTTCGCGAACCGTTGGAGGACATCGCTGCAACCGGTGTTCCGGTGCAGGTTCTTGGCTTCCGCGAACACGCGAGCTGGGCGGTCGCCTCGGAGATCCTCGAGTTCGTAGACCTCGAGGACATCCCCGGGGTGTTCCGCGAGCCGCTGCCGCGGGTGAGCCTGGAGTCCCTGCCCGACGAGGGTGCCTGGTTGCAGCCGTTCAGACCGCTGTCGGCCCTGCTCATCGGGCGTCAAGGAGTTCAATAGTGTTCGCCACCTGGGGCCGACTCGTCTACCGCCTCCGATTCGCCGTGATCGGAGCGATGGTCGGGCTGATGCTCGCCCTCGGCGCGTACGGCCTCGGGTTGGAGAACAATCTCAGCCAGAGCGGCTGGGACGACCCCGGTTCCGAATCGGTGGCGGCGGCCAAGCTGGCCGACGGCACCTTCGGACGCGACACCGTCGCCGACGTGATCCCCGTCTACACCGCGCCCGAGGGCAAGACCGTCGACGACCCGGCGTTCGGCGCGAAGATCACCAAGAGCCTGGACGAGCTGGCGGCGAACAACCCGGACGAGATCCTCAAGATCAACGCCAGCTACTGGTCGACCAAGATCGCCCTGATGGCCGATGCCTCGAAGGAACACGCGTTCGCCAGCGTCGCCATCAAGGGCGACAACGACACCGAGGTCGCCGGGAACTTCAAGAAGGTCCGCGACCAGTTCTACATCGATGGGGTCGACGTCCAGCTCACCGGACTGCAGCCGGTCACCGGCACGCTCAACGACACCATGGCCAACGACGTGCACCGCATGGAGATCCTGGCCATCCCCGCCGTCGGCGTCCTGCTCTTCTTCATCTTCGGCGGCGTCGTCGCCGCGGCGCTGCCACTGATCGTCGGCGGCCTGACCATCATCGCCGCCAACGGCGTGGTCAAACTGATCACCCACCTCACCGAGGTCAACGCCTTCGTTGTGCCGGTGGTCTCGCTGATCGGCCTCGGCCTGGCGATCGACTACGGGCTGTTCATGGTCAGCCGCTTCCGCGAGGAGATCGCCGAGGGCTACAGCACCGGCGACGCCGTGCGGCGAACCGTCATGACCGCCGGGCGCACCGTGATCTTCTCGGCGACGATGATCGTCGCCAGCCTCGGCGGCCTGCTGATCTTCCCGCAGGGCTTCCTCAAGTCGGTCGCGTACGGCGCCATCGCGGCCGTCATCCTGGCCGCGGTGATCTCGGTGACGGTGCTGCCCGCGATCCTCGCCATTCTCGGTCGCCGGGTGGACGCGCTCGGACTGAAGTTCATGCGCAAGACCAAGACCACCGACGAGATCGAGAACAGTGTCTGGGGCCGGCTGACCCAGTGGGTGATGAAGCACCCGCTCAAGGTGACCATCCCGATCGTGATCGGCCTGCTGCTGCTCACCATCCCGATCTCGAACATCAAGTTCGGCGGCATCAACGAGACCTACCTTCCCCCGGACAACCCGACCCGCGTCGCGCAGGGCGAGTTCAACGAGCTGTTCCCCAACTCCCGTTCCGAGCCGGTCAAACTGGTGCTCGACGGCGCCCAGGGCGCAGAGATCACCCAGATCGTCAAGGAAGCCAACGGAGCGCCCGGTCTGGTCGAGAAGTTCACGATCAACAACCCGACCAAGGACGGGGTGACCGTCTTCAAGGCCGGCCTTGTCGACCGCAACGACTCCGAGGCGACGATCGACTACCTCCGGGCCATGGACGTGCCCGACGGGGTGACCATGCTGGTCGGCGGCACCCCCGCGATCGAGCAGGACTCGATCGCCGCGCTGCTGGACAACCTGCCGCTGATGATCACCATGGTGGTCCTACTGACCACCCTGCTGATGTTCCTGGCCTTCGGATCGCTGGTACTGCCGATCAAGGCCGTGCTGATGACCGCGCTTGGCCTCGGCGCCACCCTCGGCATCCTGACGTGGATCTTCATCGACGGAAACGGCGCAGGGCTGCTCAACTTCACGCCGGGACCGATCATGTCGCCGGTCCTGGTGCTGATCATGGCCATCATCTACGGCCTGTCCACCGACTACGAGGTGTTCCTGCTGTCCCGGATGGTGGAGGCGAGGGCACAGGGCGCCAGCACCACCGAGTCCGTCCGGGTCGGCACCGCGCACACCGGCCGCATCATCTCCGCGGCCGCGCTGATCCTCATCGTCGTCACCGGCGCGTTCGCCTTCTCCGAACTGGTGATGATGAAGTACATCGCCTACGGCATGATCGCCGCGCTCGTCATCGACGCCACCCTGATCCGGATGTTCCTGGTGCCCGCGACCATGAAGCTGCTCGGCGACGACTGCTGGTGGGCGCCCGCCTGGATGAAGCGCATCCAGGAGAAGCTGGGCCTGGGCGAGCCGGTTCTCGAGGACGAGCGGATGCCGTCCGACGTCCCGGTGATCGTGACTCCCCCGATGCCCGTCCCGGTCGAGCCGCGGCCCGCGAATCCCGTCCCGCTCACCAGGGCCGCGGTCGAGCAGGTCCTGCCCGCGCGCACCGCGGCTCCCACCGCGATCGCCGAGCACGAGGCGCCACTGTCGGAACCTCTGACCGAGCCGATCCCCCGGGCACACCCGCCCGTCGTCGCGCCGGAGCAGGCCCCGCGTCGGGCACCCGCCCCGCCACAGTCGAGCAGAGTTGCACCCGCCCCGGCGCAGGCGGAGCGAGACTCCCGTCCGATCGAGAGCTGGTTGGCCGAGCTGAAGGTGCCGCGGCCGCCGCAGGCGGCTCCTCCGATGACGGCTCCGATGCAGACAAACGGCTCGGACGAGTCCGCGGACGCGGACGCGGACGAGGATCAGGGCAGGCACCGGCACTCGGCCGGCTCGCCGACGGTGAGCGTCAGCGAGCTGCTCGCCCGCCACCAGGAGGACTGAGGGCGGGGCGAGCAGCCAACGGTCGGGTGGCTATGTCTGCACCCGACCGCGCTGTGCGCCCTCGGCGAAGGCCCGGGCGTACCGGGTCCCCGCCGCCAGCAGCAACAGCCCGACCCCGATGAACGCCAGCACGCGGAACATCCCGTCCAGCGTCGCCAGGTCGAACAGGAAGAGCTTGGCCAGGGCCGCGAAGGTCAGGGTCAGGCCCGCACCGAGCGCGAGATGCGCCCGCTCCTGGTGCGCGAGCCCCCACCGCAGCGACACCGTCGCGAGCATCATCGCGACGAGGGTGGCCGCGCAGTGTCCGGCGATGAAGCCCCGGTCGGCACCCAGCACCGCGACGCCGGTGGCCACCACCGCCGCGGTGCCCGCGTAGAGGGCGCCGATTCCGGCCGCGACCCAGGCCGCATCGGCCCGCCGATCCTCGAGCAGACCCATCGAGTGCGCCTGCCCGACAACGAGAACCACCAGAGCAGCCAGCATCGACCCGGACGCGATGACGGCGAGCGAGCCGACCGAGCCGGCCTGGTTCACCAGCGCCTCCGGTGGGGCGGCGTCGAGGAACAGCAGCGCGCCGATCGACCCGAACCCGATCCCGGCGCAGTAGGCGATCCGGGAACGAGCCTGACCGGCGACCGCGACCAGTCCGAGCGCCACCGCGAGCAGCACCACCGGGAGCGCGTCCCGGGGGCTGGCACCGGCGCTCGCCTGCAGCACCGCCAGGGACGCGACCGCCGCAACGGCGACCCGGGTGTGCCCGGGCAACGGGCGCACCAACGCCGATACGGTGAGCAGCCCGGCCGCGAGCCCGCACTGCAGCGCCACCTCCGTCCAGCGGCCCGCGACGCCGCCCGAGAACAGCAGCGGCAACGTCGACAGCGCGAGCATCACCGTCGCGGTGACGTCAGAGGTGTTGCGACGCACCAGTACCAGCGCCGATCCGACACCGACCACGGCGACCACCACCGCAAGGGCCAGCAGCGCCACCGCGACCGGGCGGTGCCCGCCGGACCACGGCGAGGCCCCGCTCCAGCTGGCATCGGCGAGCGCGATCAGCATTGCGAGTACCACCGGAATCGTCCGTGCCGCATGCAGATACGGCCAGTCCCTGCCGAGCTGGGGCGGGAACGCGGCGACCTGGAGCAGAACAAGGAAGACGAGCAGGGAGACGGTGAGTCCGTCCGCCAGGGCCGGGGCGAGCACCGCCACCGCGACCACGATGAGCGCGGCCAGCGGTTGCGACTGCCAGCGCGTCGCCAGCGTCATTCCGCCCGCGGCGATCCCGAAGGCGACCGCGAGGCCGACGACGGGCGGCAGCCAGCCGTAGTACGAGGTCGCGGCGACCACGTCCAGGTAGCCACCCGCGACGCCGGTACCGACCAGGGCGAGGCCGCCGACGCGTCCGCCGGGGCGCCCGAACACGCGGATGCCCGCCGCGACCAGGGCCACCGAGAACACGGCACCGGCACTCACCCGGGCCACCGGGCCGAAGAACCCGGCCTGCGCGGCGAGCACCAGCAGCATCAGCACGCCGATCAGGGTCACCGCCGCGCCCGCGACGGCGAGCACCCGGCTGACCATGCCGTCACGCTGCCACCACGGCTCGCGGGGCTCTCGCCGGGCGGCCTGCGGGCGAACCGGCGGCCACTGGGCGGGTTGCGCGAAGACCGGCGGCACGGCCTGCGGCGCAGGCGGTGCCGGTGTCGTCGGCCACTGGACCTGCGGCTGCGGAACCGGGGGCTGCGCCGCGTAGACCGGCGGCGGCGCGGACGCGGGCGCCTGCGGCGCCGGCTGGGGCGCGGGGATCTCGAGCTGCGACCGGAGCCGCGTCAGATCCGCGGCGACACCGCGCATGTGCAGCCCGAGCGCGTCGAACTCACCGGACAGCCGCGCGACCAACTGCGGATCGATCTGGGGGCTTACGACAGAATTGCCTTCGAGATTGACCATGCATCAACAATCGGCGCGCGGGCCGCCGTTGACATGAGTAGTCCTACCCAATCGGAATGGGGGGTTTTGCGCGGGATCCACATGGGGCCCCTCGGGAGTCAGCCGAGCATCCGCTTCCAGGTGGTGCCGAACGGGTGCTTGGCGGTCAGCGAGCCGAACCGGACCTTCCCCCGCACCACGACGTGCAGCGGGCCGATCGGGGGACCGGTGCGGACCTTGTTGGTGGCGCTGCCCGCGACCGTCTCGACGGCATTGAGGTCGACGGTGGCCTCCGGCGGGACGACGATCGAGATGGAGCTGAAGTAGTCCGACACGACGATCTCCACGACCTGACTGGTCATGATCGCCTCGGTGAAGTCCAGGGTGACGTCAGACATCATGCTGTCCACGTGAAGCGTCGGGGACACCTGCCACGGTCCCTGGCGTTTCACCGTCGACATCCGTCCGCGCACCACGCCGCCCTGGTGCCCGACTGTTCCCCGGTACGGCTCGGCGGGGGCGAAGTGCGGCTGCGGCTGGGGATGCGGCTGCGCGTACGGGGCGGGCTGGGGGTAGGGCGCGGCCTGCGGCGCGTGCTCCCCCACGAGCTGTATCCCGGGCAGGTCGACGAGCACCGCGTTCAGTTCGCCCCTCGTCTTCGCGGCGAGCGTGGTGTCCATGCGTTCGGTGAACTCACCGAGCGAGAGCATCCCCTGCCCGACCGCACGCTGGAGCAACTGCCCGACGTGTTCGCGTTCCGCATCGGATACCCGCAGATTCCTCGCATCCATGTCGCCAGGATATGCGGCGCCGCCGCCGGGCGTGAAGCGGCTCTACAGCCCGCGTTCGATGGCGTACCGGGTCAGCTCGACGCGGTTCGCGAGCTGGAGCTTGCGGAGCGTGGCCTGGACGTGGTTCTCGACCGTCCGGTGACTGAGCGTGAGTCGAGTGGCGATCTGCTTGGCGCTCAGTCCCTTTGCCACCAACCGCAACACCTCCGTCTCGCGCTCGGTGAGCCGGGGCACCTCAGGGGCGCGGTCATCGGAGGGACCGGATGCGATGCGCCGGTACTCGCCGAGCACCAGCCCCGCCAGGCCAGGGGTGAACACCGCCTGGCCCGCGGCGGTGGCCCGAACGGCGTCCACCAATTCGGCGGCCGAGGCGCTCTTGACCAGGTATCCGGTGGCCCCGGCCTTGATCGCCTCGAGCACGTCCTCACGCTCCGCCGACGCCGACAACACCAGCACGGTCGAGTCCGGCGAGGCCGCCAGTACCGCGGCCGTGGCCTGCGCCCCGTTTCCGTCGGGCAGCTGCATGTCCATCAGGACCACGGCTGGCCGGACCGCCGCGGCGCGCGTGCGCGCCGCCGTCACACCGTCCGCGGTGGCCACCACCGCAAAGCCGGCCGCCTCGAGATCGCGGGCAACCCCGTCCCGCCACATGGGGTGGTCATCGACCACCATGACCGTCAGCGGCTCCATCACGCTCTCCCCTTCCCCGACGCCTGCTTGCGCACCCTGATCTCCCATTCGACACCCTCGCCAGGGGTGTTTTCCAGCGTCGCGGCGCCGCCGAGGTCCGCGACCCGGCCGAGGATGGAGCGCGACACCCCCATTCGCCCCTCCGCTTCGGCCTCGGCGAGCCGACCGGGGGCGAACCCGACGCCGTCGTCGCGCACGGAGACGATCACCTCCTCGCCGAGGTCCTCCAGCAGCACATAGGCTTTCGCGCCCCCGCCTGCGTGGAGCTCGACGTTCGACAGGGCCGTCCGCACCACGGCCGCGACCTCCGCGGCCCGCTCCCGCGCCATCAGGACGGGGACGGCAGGCGCCGACACCCACACCGTGGTGCTGGCCTCGCCGCGCAGCAGCGGTCGCAGGTCCACGTCACCGTCGCTGTGCTGGGGGTACCTCCCGCTTGCGGGGGACGGTACCGCCTGCTCCGAGATCAGCTCCCGCAGCGCCACCTCCTGCTCACCCGCCAGCGTCGCCAATTCCAGTGTCGGGCCACCGATCTCGGTGCCGCGACGGCGGACGTACGCGAGCACCTGCAACACCCCGTCGTGAACCTCGCGTCCGAGCCGCTCCCTCGCCTCCGCGGCGGCGGTCAGCCGCGCGGCACGCTCGAGCTGCGCGTGCGAACGGCGCGCGGTGTTGGCGGCCAGCCCGAGCGCGAGCCCCACCGAGATCAGGATCGGTGCGGTGGCGTCGCGCCACAGGTCGAGATGGATCTGGCCCCGGACCAGCGCGCTGGCCACCGAGATCGCCGCCCCGGACGCGACCCCGAGCCATGGCCCACCGAGGATCGCCGCGGAGATCACCGCGTTCGTGGCCCACAACGTGGTGGGCAGCGTCTGATGCGTGGAGTACCAGTCCTGATCGGACACCAGCCGGGTCGAGGCCATCAGCGCCACGACCACCACCTGGTCGGCGGCGACCAACCACCGACGCGCCGCCGTGTTCCTGGACAGCCCGACCGCCGCGAGGCCCGACCACACCGCCATGAGCGCGACCATGACCCAGCTCAGCGTCGGCCGCGTGTAGTCCGATACCGACGCGACCTGATAGCTGACCGCGTACACCAGCGTGGCCAACCGGAACACCTGCGCGGCCCGCCACAGCGGCTCGGTGGCCCGTGAGTCTTTCCGGTCCTCCTGCGGGCCGAGAAGACTCACGGCGGCGGTGCCGCCCCGACTCACGGCGGCGGTGCCGCCCCGACTCACGGCCACTCGTCCGGGGTCGCCGGGAAGAGCGGAATCCGCGGGTCGGCGACCTCCACCTCGTCCGGCACCTCCTCCTGATCGGAGGCGAGCAGCGAGCGGATCGCGGTGTTGAGCACCGCGACGATCGGCACCGCGAGCAGACCGCCGACGATCCCGGCGAGCACGATGCCGGTGGTGATCGCCAGCACCACCGCGAGCGGGTGCAGCCGGACCGCGCGCCCGAGCAGCAACGGCTGCAGCACGTGCCCCTCGAGCTGCATGATCCCGATGATGATGCCAAGGGTGATCAGGGCGGTGATCAGTCCCTTCGTGACCAGCGCGACGAGCACCGCGACAAAGCCCGTGACGAAGGCGCCGACGATCGGGATGAACGCGCCGACGAAGACCAGCGAGGCCAGCGGCAGCGCCAGCGGCACCCCGAGGATCGCCAGCCCGACCCCGATCCCCACCGCGTCGGCCGCCGCGACCACGACGGTGGCCCGGACGTACCCGACGAGGGAGCCGAAGCCCTGGCTGCCCGCCAGCCGGACCCGCTCGCGCGAGGCGGTCGGGACCACCCGGGTGACGAACTCCCAGATCTGCTCGCCGCCGTACAGGAAGAAGATGACCGTGAACAGCGTCAGCGCGGCGCCGGTGAACAGCTCCCCGATCACCTTGCCGGTGGTCAGCGCGCCGCTGGTCACCGCCTCCTTGTTGTCCTGGATCGACTTGACCACCGAATCGCCGGCCTGCCGGATCTGGTCCTCGGAGAAGTGGAACGGGCCCGCGGTCAGCCAATCCTGGATCTGATCGATGGACTGGGTGAACTGGTCGGTCAGCTCCGGAAGGCCTGCGATGAACTGCTCGACGACGAAGGTCATGATCCCGGCGACGACACCGATCGCGACGACGAGCACCACCACCACGCCCGCCGATCGCGGCACTCCCCTGTGCTGCATCCAGTCCACCAGCGGGTAGAGCAGGGCGGCGGCCAGCAGCGCCAGACCGACGGGGATGAGCACCGTGTCCAGTTTGCTGATCAGGTAGCCGAGGGTGACCAGCCCGGCGAAGAGGACGAGCAACCGCCACGTCCATTCGGCGCCCACCCGCACGATGGGGTGCACCGCCCTGGCGTCACCGTAGGGCGGCGGATCCGATCGCGGCTCGTTCGCGCTCACCCCGGCGAGCCTATCGGCCGATGGGGCGTTGTGCGGGAGGCGGAGATCGGCGCGGCAGGGCGGGCGGTGAGGTCCAGGTCACGCCACGTCGACGCGGTGCGCTCGGCACCGGCACCGCACGACTAAGTTGGTCCTGTGCTGGCATCCTCCTATCGAGCGGTCGCGCTGACCATGCGTAGTCGATGGCCGCTCTACATGGGCTCGATGATCCTGGCCAACTTCTTCGGCGCGGTCCTCGTGCTGGCCTTCATCCGGTACGGCCTGCCCATCTCGGAGTCGCAGGCGATCATCGCGGATCGGGTCCGCAACGTCGTCATCTTCGGCATCTACCTGTTCTTCGCCGGGATCGTCAGCCTCGGCGCGGCCGCGATGATGCTGCGGTCGGTGATCCGCTGGCAGCTGCGAGGGGGTCCGCCGACCCGCGGCGAGCAGATGTCCGCACTGCACGCCCCGCTACGCCAGGCGATCGTGCACCTGATCCTCTGGGTCGTCGGTGGCGTGCTGTTCGTCTTCCTCACCGTCTGGGAGATGCCCGAGCTCGCCGTCGCGGTGATCGTGACCGTGTGCATGGCGGCGACCACCACCTTCGGGTTCACCTACATGCTCGGCGAGCGGATCCTCCGGCCGGTCGCGGCAAAGGCACTGAGCGAGGGGCAATTCGACCGCCTCCTTGCACCTGGCGTCGGGCCCCGGATGGCGATGACCTGGGGTCTGGGCACCCTGATGCCGGTGATCGGGATCATCCTGCTGTGCGCCACCCAGCTGAGCACCGACCTCCAGTTCTCGACCAACGCGCTGGCCATCGCGATCATCTTGCTGTCCGGACTGGCCATCACCACCGCGTTCTCCCTCTCGATGCTCACCGCCAGCCAGATCTCGGATCCGATCCGGCAGCTCCGCAGGGCCATCGAGCGGGTGCAGCGCGGGGCCACCGATGTCCAGGTGGAGGTGTTCGACGGCAGCGAGATCGGCCGGCTGCAGGTCGGGTTCAACCGGATGATGAAGGACGCGGGCGAGCGCAAGCTGCTCCGCGAGCTGTTCGGCCAGCACGTCGGGGAGGACGTGGCGCGCCGGGCGCTGCAGTTCGGTACGGAGCTGGGCGGCGAGACCCGGTTCGTGGCCGTGCTGTTCGTGGACATGGTCGGCTCGACGGGCGCGGCGGCCGAACAGCCCCCCGGCGAGGTGGTCCGGCTGCTCAACGAGTTCTTCCGGGTGGTCGTCGACGTCGTCGACCAGCACCACGGATTCGTCAACAAGTTCATGGGCGACGCCGCGCTTGCCATCTTCGGTGCGCCTCTCGACCGGCCGGACGCACCGTCCGCGGCGCTGGCCGCGGCGAGGGAGTTGCGGTTCGCGCTCAACGACATCACCGGACTCGACATCGGCATCGGCGTGTCGGCGGGCCTGGCGGTGGCCGGGAACATCGGCGCCGCCGAGCGTTTCGAGTACACCGTGATCGGCGACCCGGTCAACGAGGCGTCGCGGCTGACCGAGCTGGCCAAGCTGCGGCCGAGCCGGGTACTGGCCTCGACCAGCGCACTGTATTTCGCCGACGACGAGGAACAGGCCGAGTGGGAGCTGGGCGATCAGGTACAGCTGCGCGGCCGCAACCGGGTCACCCACCTCGCCTGGCCGGTCCAGTATCCCTAGATGAGTGAAGTGCTTGGTTACGCTGGGCAGGTGGTAGCGCCGCAGCCCGACCGGAGCGAGGTCGTCCCCCACACATCGGAGGGGTCGACACCCGATCGCCCGCGCGGGCGGTTCTGGTGGGTCAAGTGGGTGGCGGGCGTGCTGCTCGTCGCCCTGCTCGTCGCCGAGGGCGTGTACCTGTGGCCGCGCCTGCACGAATCCTGGATCGCACTCTCCGAGATCCACTGGGGCTGGCTGGCCGCGTGCATCCTCGCGCAGGCCGTCTCGCTCAGTGGCTACGGACGCGTTCAGAAGCAACTGCTCCGGGCAGGCGGGGTGGCCGTCAGCCAGCGCAAGTCGGTCTCGGTGGTCTACGCCTCCACTGCTATGGCGGTGACGCTGCCCGCCGGTCAGGTCTTCTCGACGGCGTTCACCTACCGGGAAACCCGGCGGTGGGGCGCCAGCCCCGTCGTGGCGTCCTGGCAACTGGCGATCTCCGGGGTGATCGCGGGGATCGGGCTGGCGCTGATCGGGGTCGGGGGCGCGCTGCTGGTCGGCGGGTCGGTCAGTCCCTTCACACTGACCTTCTCCATCGCAGGCCTGATCGCGCTGATCTTCGCCGTCCGCTACGTCTCCGCGCATCCGAACTCCATCGAGGCCGCAGTCCGCTGGGCGCTCGTGCGCGTGAACGCGATGCGCAACAAGCCGGCCGACACCGGGATGTCCACGGTGCGGGAGATGCTCCAACAGCTCGAGTCGGTGCAGCTGGGCAAACGGGACGGCGCGATCACCCTCGGCTGGTCCGCGGTGCACCGCGTCGCGGACATCGCCTGTCTCGCCGCGGCCTGCTACGCGATCGGTGCCGACCCCGCCCTGTCCGGGCTGCTGATCGCCTTCGCGGCGGGCAAGGCGGTCGCGACCATCCCGCTCGCGCCGGGCGGCCTGGTGTTCGTCGACGCCACCCTGATCGCCACCCTCACCACCGCGGCCGGCATCAGCGCCTCGCAGGCCGTGGCGGCCGCCTTCGTGTACCGCGGGGTTAGCTTCATCCTTGTCGCGATGGTCGGCTGGATCGTCTTCCTCTTCCTCTTCCGCCGCCATCAGCACGAGGATCTGGAGTTCGATGTCGAGCTCGAACGCAGCGAACAGCGGGCGCTGCACGAGCCGCCTGCCGTCGAGATCGAGGGACTCGAGAGCCCGAAGGGCGAGCGGCAACGCCGGGAAAACAACTGATCAGCGGGTAGATCGAGCGCACTCATGCCGCGGGGGTGCCCATTACCCGAATCGGGCAATTGCCTTCTCCGCCGTGGCCGATCTCACATAGCCTAACTCTCATGCCATGTACGGGCGACACGCCGTGAGCCGCGGAGAGAATTGATCAGGCCCCTCTCCACCGCGGGATTCGAGTATGTCGACCGCCTCCTCTCACCCAAGGAGCCGACATGAAGTGGAATCGCCAAGTCCCGTCCGGTATGCCCTCGCACCGCTATCGGTCGCATTACGACCGGGTGCCGACGCCACCGGACGACGGCATCGGGCGTCAGTGGCCGTCCAACCGCCTCACCGAGGCACCGCTGTGGGCGCCAGTCGACCTACGGGACGGGAACCAGGCCCTTCCCGAACCGATGGACACCGCCCGCAAGCGGTTGATGTTCGAGCAGCTGGTCCGGATGGGCTACAAGGAGATCGAGTGCGGCTACCCGGCGTCCAGCCAGGCCGAGTTCGACTTCACCCGCGACCTGGTCACCTTCGACCTGGTGCCGGACGACGTCACCGTCGTGGCGTTCACCGCCGCGCGGCCCGACCTCATCGATCGAACCTTCGAGTCGGTGCGCGGCCTCGCCAATGTGGTGCTCCACGTCTACGTGCCCACCGCCCCGATGTGGCGATCCATGGTGCTGGGCCAGGACCGGAAGGAGTTGCTCGCCCACATCCTGAAGTCGGTGGAGTACGTGGCCCGCATCGGCGACACCATTCCTGGCATGCGGTACCAGTTCGCCCCCGAGGTGTTCAACCTGACCGAACCGGACTTCGTCCTCGAGATCTGCAACAGCATCACCGAGGTCTGGGATGCCAGCCCGGACCGGCCGGTCTCCCACAACTTCCCGACCACCGTCGAGACGGCAACGCCGAACGTCTTCGCCGACCAGATCGAGTACATGCACCGGCACCTCGACCGCCGTGAGTCGGTGATCCTGTCGGTCCACACGCACAACGACCGGGGCACCGGCGTCGCGTCATCGGAGTTGGCGATGCTCGCGGGCGCACAGCGCGTGGAGGGCTGTCTGTTCGGCAACGGTGAACGGACCGGGAACGTGGACCTCGTGACGCTCGGGCTGAACCTGCACTCGCAGGGCATCGACCCGATGATCGACTTCTCCGATCTCGACGCGGTGCGGCGAACGGCGGAGCACTGCAACAGGATCGATGTCCACCCGCGCCACCCGTACGTGGGCGACCTGGTGTTCACGGCGTTCTCGGGTACCCATCAGGACGCGATCAAGAAGGGGTTCACCAAACACAACGCGACGGCGAAGGCGGCCGGAGTGGAGCCCGTGCAGCAGCCGTGGGAGATGCCTTACCTGCCAATCGATCCCGCCGACATCGGCCGCGACTACGAGGCGATCATCCGGGTGAACAGTCAGTCCGGCAAGGGCGGCGTCGCGTACCTGCTGCAGACCGGCTACGGGCTCGACCTGCCGCGCGCCCTGCAGATCGACTTCGCGCGACGGGTGCAGCACACCACCGACGACGGCGGCGGTGAGGTGACCGCCGAGGAGCTGTGGAAGCTGCTGACGGCCGAGTACGCCCACCACGGCGCCCTCGACAAGTGGTCGCTCGAACACCTCGGGAACGGCGACCACCTGACGGTCCGCGCGACGCTCGGCGATGTGCAGGTCAGCGGAGAGGCCTCGGCAAGTGGGCCGGTCGAGGCACTCACCCTGATCCTGGCCGACCACGGCTGCCCGGTGGAGGTGCTCGCGATGTCGCTGCAGTCGGTCGCCGAGGGCGCAGGCGGGCAGGCCATAACCTTCGCCCAGTGCCGGATGAACGGCAAGACGCAGTGGGGCATGGGCATCGAGTCGTCTGTCACGGCGTCGGCACTGCGGGCGGTGCTGGCCGCGGCGACGCTCGACTGATCCCTGGTGCTCATCGGGTGATCCCAGGAGGACCGCCGGCCGATTCCCTCGGCCGGCGGTTCTGTGTGGTGCAGGTCACATTGACTCGGAAATATTCGCGGCCGTGGCATCGTTGGACGGGGCACATGCTTGAAATTTGAACTACTTACGAGGAGTCCACATGACCACCGCCATCGCCCTCCCCACCCTGACCACCGGCACCTGGGCCATCGACCCGAGCCACTCCACCGTCGGCTTCTCCGTCCGGCACCTGATGGTCAGCAAGGTCCGCGGACGCTTCCAGGAGTTCTCGGGCGCCATCACCGTCGCCGAGGACGGCGCCCCGTCGGTCACCGCCGAGATCCAGGTCGCCTCCATCACCACCGACAACGAGCAGCGCGACAACCACCTGCGCGCGGCCGACTTCTTCGACGCCGAGCAGTTCCCGACCGCCACCTTCACCTCCACCGGCGTGCGCGCCAAGGGCGAGGACTTCGTGGTCGACGGCGATTTCACCCTGCACGGCGTGACCCGCCCGGTCGAGCTCAAGCTCGAGTTCAACGGCGTCAACCCGGGCATGGGCCACGGACCGGTCGCCGGCTTCGAGGCCAGCACCGTCATCAACCGCAGGGACTTCGGCATCAGCATCGACATGCCGCTCGAGGGCGGCGGCGCCGTTGTGGGCGACAAGATCACCATCACCCTGGAGATCGAGGCCGGCCTGCAGGCCTGATCCCCCACGCGCAACAACGCCCCCGTCGCGACCCACCTCCTGGGGTCGCGACGGGGGCGTTCTCGAGTGGTTAGCTGCCCGCTGCCATGTCGAGCACGGCGAGGTGGCTGAACAGCATGCTGGTACCGATCGGGTTGCCGCCACCGGGGTAGACGGTGCCGCTCGGCGCGGCCATCGTGTTGCCCGCGGCGTACAGGCCGGCGATCGGGTTGCCCGACTGGTCGAGCACCCGCGCCGCGGTGTCGGTGCGCAGCCCGCCCTTGGTGCCGAGGTCGGAGATGCCGAACGCGGCCGCATGGAACGGCCCCTGATCGATCGTGACCAGCGGCGGCTCGCCGCCCGAGAACGCCCGGTCGTAGGCCTCGTCGCCGCGGCCGAAGTCCTCGTCGACGCCCTTGGGTACGAACTCGTTGAACCGCGCGACGGTGGCGGCCAGGTTCTCGGCGGGGACGCCGATCTTCTCGGCGAGCTCCTCGAGGGTGTCAGCGGTGTGCCACAGGCCCGCCGCCTGGTACTTCTCCGCCTCGACCATGGAGACGTTGGTGGCCTTGACCGGAGGAACCTCACCCTCCTTGTTGTCGTAGACCATCCAATACGGCAGCGTGACCGTGCCGTCCTCGAGCTGCCGGATCACGTCGCGACCGAGGCGGTCGTACGGCGCGGACTCGTTGACGAACCGCTTACCGTCCTGGTTGACGAAGATGCCGCCGGTGAACCACAGCGCGAACGCGGAGCGGCCATCCGGGTGGGTCATGCCCGGCGACCACCAGGCCTCGCCCATCAGGTCGGTGTCGGCGCCTGCCGCGATGCCGGCCTCGTGTGCCTTGCCCAGGTTGGCCCACGGGCCCATCGTGTCGCGGGCCTCACCGGGCACCCCGAACTTCTGCCGCAGCTCGTCGTTGCCCTCGAAGCCGCCGGCCGCGAGCACGACACCCTTGCGGGTGCGGATCGCGACGCGCTCGCCGTCGCGCTCGACGATTCCGCCGACCACGGCGCCGTCCTCGACCACCAGCTCGACCAGCGTGGTGTTCAGGTTCAGGGTGGCGTTCGGGTACTTCTCGATGGCCTTGAGGAACCGGGCGATCAGCGCGCGGCCGCCGATGAAGTAGTCGTCGGGCGCGGGGGTGCCGAGCCGGTCGACGTCCAGCGGTCCGCGGACCAGCTCGCGCAGCTCGGGGGCCTCCGACACCGGCAGCACCGACGGCATGGTGTGCCGCTGGCCGTCGAGGCGGGCCTTGGGGGCCTTGCCGAAGTAGTCGGGCCACGGCAGCATCTCGAACTTGAGGTTCTCGTCCTGCTCCAGGTACTCGATGAGCGGGCCGCCGCCGCGGACGTACGCGTCCTGCAGGTCACGAGGGGTGCGATCGCCGACGACTGCGTGGTAGTACTCGAGCGCGTCGTCGATGGTGTCGTCGGTGCCCGCGCGCCTGAGCACCGGGTTGCACGGGAACCACACCCCGCCGCCGCCGGAGTACGCCGTGGTGCCGCCGAACTTGTCGGTTGCCTCCACCAGGATCACGTCCAGGCCCTCGCGGGCCGCGGTGTAGGCGCCGGTGACGCCGCCGCCACCCGACCCGACCACCAGCACGTCACACGTCTCGTTCCACTGAACCATTCTCTGCACCTCTCACACCGCCGCCCGCCAGGGCGGCATTCGTCGGCTCGACCGGACCGTCTTGGTATGCCCAAGGTAGGCGGCGGCGAGACCTGCATCACATCAACGTCCCAGTCAGAGGGAACATCCCGGTTCGGCGCCTGGGGATCCGCGGCTTACCCTGGATCCGTGAACAAGCGCCCGCCCGTCCTGGCCGTCCTGGCCGTCGACATAGTCCTGGTGGTCGTGTTCTGCGCGATCGGCCGACGGAGCCACGACGAGGCGAACGCGCTCGCCGGGCTGGCGACCACGGCGTGGCCGTTCCTCGGCGGGCTGGCGGCCGGCTGGCTGGCCAACGAGGCGCTGTACCGCAACAAGTCGTTCCCGGCCTCGGTGGTTCCGGCCGGGGTGATCATCTGGCTGAGCACGGTGGTGGTCGGGATGATCCTTCGGGTCATCGGCGGTCAGGGCACCGCGTTCAGCTTCATCATCGTCGCGACCAGCGTGTTGGCGGCCTTCCTGCTCGGCTGGCGCGCGATCTACGCCGCGGTCCGGAAGCGCTCGGCCGCCGCCTAACGAGTTGGCGTCGAGTCCCACCCCGCACCACCCACTCATGAGAAAGTTTGGCGATGAGCGAAATCACTTCGCCACCCCGTGATCCCAAGGCCGACCGCGGCTTCTTCGGCCAGCCAGTGGCGCTCGCGAACCTGTTCGGCGTCGAGATGTGGGAGCGGTTCTCGTTCTACGGGATGCAGGGCATCCTCATCTACTACCTGTACTACTCGGTGGCCGACGGCGGGCTCGGCATCTCCCAGGCCGCCGCGACCAGCATCGTCGGCGCGTACGGCGGCACCGTCTACCTCTCCACCATCCTCGGTGGCTGGATCGCGGACCGCATCCTTGGGTCCGAGCGCACCCTCTTCTACAGCGCGGTCCTGGTCATGTGCGGCCACATCGCCCTGGCCGTGATCCCGGGCCTGGTGGGCGTCGGGGTCGGCCTGATCGCGATCGCCGTCGGCAGCGGCGGACTCAAGGCGAACGCCACCTCCCTGGTCGGCGACCTGTACGCCGAGAACGACGACCGCCGCGACGCCGGGTTCTCGATCTTCTACATGGGCATCAATCTGGGCGCGCTGGTCGGCCCGCTGCTGACCGGGTGGGCACAGAAGGAGTGGGGCTTCCATGTCGGCTTCGCGCTCGCCGCGATCGGCATGGCGCTGGGCCTGATCCAGTACACGCTCGGCCGCAAGCGGCTCGCCGGGATCGGCGAGCGGCCGCTGAACCCGATGCCGCACGCGCAGCGGCTGCGGTACGCGGCCCTCGGCGCCGTCGCGATCCTCGGGATCCTCGTGCTCTGCCTGATCGGGCTCATCACCACCGACAACCTCTCCGACGTGGTCGTCGGCCTGACGATCGTCGCGTCGATCACCTATTTCCTGGTGATCCTGACCAGCAAGAAGATCACGAGCACCGAGCGCAGCCGCGTCATCGCCTTCATCCCGATGTTCCTGGCCAGCGCCGCGTTCTGGTCCCTGTTCCAGCAGCAGTTCACCGTCGTCGCGATCTACTCCGACAAGCGCCTGGACCGCAACCTGTTCGGCTGGGACTTCCCGGCCTCCTGGGTGCAGTCGATCAACCCGGTCTTCATCATCATCTTCGCGGGCGTGTTCGCGGCGATCTGGACGAAGCTCGGCCCCCGCCAGCCATCCTCACCGCTCAAGTTCGCGGCGGGCACCATCATCATGGGCCTGGCCTTTCTCGCGTTCCTGCCGTTCGCGGGCGGCGGGCCGAACAGCACCCCCCTGTTGGGACTGATGTTCATCCTGCTGCTGTTCACCTTCGCCGAGTTGTTCCTCTCCCCCGTCGGGCTCTCACTGTCGACCAAGTTGGCGCCCAAGGCATTCCACACCCAGATGGTCGCGCTGTTCTTCCTCTCCGTGGCGCTGGGCTCGTCGATGGCGGGCACCCTGGCGAAGTACTACAACGAGAACGACGAGGTGCCGTACTTCACCTGGGTCGGCGCGGCCTCGATCGCGGTCGGCGTCGTGATGATCCTGCTCTCGCCCTGGATCAGCCGGATGATGCGCGGGGTGCACTAGCACCCTCCGGCGGCAGCACCCTTGTGCATGGTGTCGCATCGGGCGGACGATGGTTGGGAGCCATGAGGGGTGGCTCGACCGCAGGTTCGTCCCAATCAAAAGGTGTGAGCACAATGTCCACCAAGATCACGAAAACCCTCGCTGCGACCGCAATCGCCCTGACAGTCGGAGTCTTCGCGGCCCCTGCCGCCTCCGCGAGCGACACCGTGGCCGCTACCCCCGCCCTTGGCTCGGTTGCCCTCTGCTTCAGCGTCCCGCTCGGGTCCGCCGCACTCGTCTGGTGCATCTGAGCCGCGCCGCGAGACGCCCCTGTCGAGCGATCCAGGGGCTAGATCAGCCGTAGAACCGCCGACCCGAACACACCCGTCGGCCGCATCGCCGTCACCGCGGGATCTGGGCCTGAATCGGTCGTAGGAACCGTCCGGCCGCATCGACCGCGGGGGCCGAGCTGTCCGCCCCCGCGACGAACACCGCGAAGGCCACATCGCCGTCGATGCCGACGAACCAGCCGTGCGCGGGGGCGTCACCGACCTCGGCGGTGCCGGTCTTGCCGCGCAGGTCGGCGATGTCCGCGAGCTGGGTGGCGGTGCCCCCTGTAACCGTTTCTCGCATCATGGTCCGCAACTGCTCGGTGACCTGCGGGGGCGCAGGGGCGGGAGTCGTGTTCGCGACGCCCGGCATCCCCGCGACCAGCATCGGCGCGGGCGTGGAGCCCTTGGCGATGGAGGCCGCCACGAGCGCCATCCCGAACGGCGTCGCCGTCACCTGCCCCTGTCCGATCGCGGATTCGACACGCTGCGCCGGGGTGTCCGCGGGCGGCACGCTGCCGGTGACCGTGGTCAGCCCCGGCGTCACGTAGTCCACACCGAGACCGAACTGCAGGGCGGCATGGGGCAGCGCGGTCGGCGGCAGCGCGACCGCGAGCGCGCCCATGGTGGTGTTGCAGGAACGGGCGAACGCGGTGTGCAGCGGCACCGAACCGAGGTCGAAGTTGTCGTCGTTGGGGATGGTGCGGCCCTCGATGTTTGCGCTGCCCGGGCACGGCAGCACAGTGTCGGGGGTGACCGAACCCGATTGCAGCGCTGCGGAAGTGGTGACCGTCTTGAAGGTCGACCCCGGCGGGTACAGGCCGGTCAGCGCGATCGGGCCCTGCGCGGTGGCGGCCGGGTTCTGCGCCACCGCGAGTACCGCCCCCGTGGACGGCCGCAGTGCCACGATCGCGGACTGTTGCGGGAGATCGGCGATGGCCGCCTGGGCTGCGCCCTGGATCGTGGGGTCGAGGGTGGTGGCGATGTCGGGCTGAACCGTGCCGTCTTCACCGGCCAGCCGCTGCGCGGATCCGTTGGCGGACACCAGCTGTACCGCCCAGCCGGCGGAGGCATCCTGGCCCTGCTGCCACAGCTCCCGGAGCCCGTCGAGGGTCGGTGAGGTCATGGCCTTGTCCGCGGTCAGCAGCCGGGCCTGCTTCACCAACTGCACACCGGGGATCGCGGCGAGCCGATCGGCGATCGGCTGGAAGTCCGCGTCCCGCAGCGTGATCGCGGTGACGGTCTTGCCCTGGGATCCGGCCAGGTCCGCCTGCAGCGAGGCCGGGGTGACCGTGGGGGCCACCGGCCCGACCAACTGAGCGACCGCGGCGGCGGTACCGGCCGGGTCTGGGATCGTCGCCGGGTCGAGATTGACCAGGGTGACGGTCTGCTCGGTCATCAGCGGGCGACCTGCGGCGTCGAGCACCTGCGGGGAGCCACCGGCGAGTGTGGTGTAGCGCAGCGTGCTGTCCGCCGTCAGCCCCGGCGCCAGCAGTTGCGGGTCCCATGGGATCTTGCCGCCGTCGGCGACGGCCTGGCCGCCGCCGGTCGTGGTGTAGCTCCAGGACTGTGCCGAGTCGGACTCGGTGGCCGCCGCGGTGGTCGTCGCCCCGGCGCTGGGGATCGTGGTGGATTCCGCCTCGGGTTCGGGTTCGGCGCCGAGGGTCCAGTCCGCGTCGAGGGTGAAGGTGCCCGCGTCGCTGTCGGTGCCCGCGACCACGAAGGTCGCATCCCGGGCGGCGAGGCCGTCGAACATCTGGGTGATCGCGGCCGCCGCGGCCGCCGGGTCGCTGGTGAGGTCCGCGGCCGCCTGCGCGTTCCGCTGGGTGAGCGCGTCGGCGAACTGCTGCGCCGCGATCTCCGTTTCCGACTCGGTCTGCCCGATGGTGCATCCGCCCAGCACCAGCGCCGACACCGCGATCCCCGCCACACTCAGCTTCATCCGCATGGCCTCGAGGTTAGGCGGCCCCGCCGCCGGCGCGCAGTTTTCGCACCTCGCGCGGCCGAGGCGGCGCCGATCCTGGGGTGGCGAGGATCCATTCCCTGGGTGGCCTGCGCCGCACCCTTGGGTCGCTTCTGGGTGATGCCCGGACTGGGCAGAGTTGTCCCTGTCACCGACGCACCTCACCCCCATCACCCCAGGAGATACTGAATGTTCAACGCCCGTCGCACCTTTGCCGTCGTCGCTATCGCAGCCCTTCCGATCCTGAGCGCCTTCGGGGCGGCGTCCGTCGCCAATGCCGAGCCCAGCACCCCCATCGGTCCCAACGGTCCGACGGGGCCGTGCCCGATCGTCAACACCGACGATCAGGGCAACGAAACGGTGATCAACAAGAAGCCCGGCGATGTCAGCCACGGCCTGGTCTGCGGCGCGGACGGCGAATGGCACATGCCGGCGAAGGCAGGCGGCGCCGCCGGTGGTCCCGGGAAGATCCAGACGCAGCCGGGGCTGTCGCAGGGCTAGGAGATCGTTCGCCCCCGCCCCGATCTGGCAAGGACCCCGCATCGATACCGATGCGGGGTCCTTGGCGTCGGGCGACCTCTAGCGCATCCTCAGAAACAGGCGTATGACTGTAATCAAGTAATCATCGCAACCTTAGAGGTGAGCTCGATGGGATACACGGGACACGGCGGCCGCAGGTTCGGGCGGCCCGGCGGCTGGCAGCAGGCGGACACCCCCGACGCGAGCGACGCGAGCGAGTGGTTCGCCGGACGACTACCCGAGGACTGGTTCACCGGACCGGCCGCGGTGGTGGTGGACCGCGAGGAGATCGTCGTCACCGGCGAGCTGCCCGCACCGGAGGAGAACTCCCAGGCAGCCGTCGACGGCCGGATCTCCCGGTTCCGGGAGACCACAAGGGCGGACCGGATGCGGATCGCCGACGAGGCCGAGGCCCGCTACGGGCGCAAGGTGGCCTGGGGCGTCACCGTGGGCGAGCGGCACGTGCTGTTCACCCACCTGGCGGTACCGGTGATGACCCGGCTGCGCCAGCCCGAGCGCCGGGTGCTCGACACCCTGGTCGATGCCGGGGTGGCCCGGTCAAGGGCGGACGCGCTGACCTGGGCGGTCAAGCTCGCGGGTGAGCACAGCGAACAATGGCTCGCCGAGCTGCGCGAGGCGATGGGCCGGGTCGACGAGCTGCGGTCCGAGGGGCCGAACATCTGAGGCGCCGCTCATAATTCCCTTGCCGAACGACCGGTGTCGTCCTATCGTGGTGGCCGTCTTGTTGTCGACGATCGGAGAAGGGCCCTTGCTCATTCAGAGGTAGTGAACGCATCGCGTCGCGTGCTCGTGCACGCCGTCGCCCCGCACCCACCTCTAGGAGCACCCATGGCCCAGCCCTATCTCGCCCTGTCCGATCTCACCTTCAGTTGGCCCGACGGCGACCCCGTCTTCGATGGCCTCGACGCCGCGTTCGGCAGCGGCACAACCGGGCTCGTCGGCCTGAACGGCGCAGGCAAATCCACGCTGCTCCGGCTGATCGCCGGCGAGCTGGCCCCCGACCGCGGTTCGGTGACCGTGCACGGGTCGTTGGCGTACCTGCGCCAGGACCTGGCCCTCGACCCGAACCGACGGGTGGACGCCATTCTCGGCATCGAGTCTGCGCGAAAGGCACTGCACCGCATCGAATCCGGTGCGGGAACGGACGAGGACTTCGCCGTCGCCGCCGGACACTGGGACATCGAGGAACGCGCCGTCGCCACCCTGGACCGACTGGGGCTCGCACACATCGCCCCCTCGACGGAGGCGCTCGGCCGGACCGTCGGCACGCTGTCGGGCGGGGAGACGATGTTGCTCGGCCTCACCGCCGCGCTGCTCGGCGACCCGCAGGTGCTGCTGCTCGACGAGCCGACCAACAACCTCGACCTGGCCGCGAAGGCCCGGTTGTATACGGCGGTCGGACAGTTCCCCGGCACTGCGATCGTCGTCAGCCACGACCGCGAGATGCTCGAGCGGATGGACTCCATCGCCGAGCTGCGCCGCGGGGAGGTGCGGATGTTCGGCGGCAACTTCAGTGCCTACCGGGCCACCGTCGACGCCGAGCAGGAGGCGGCCCGCGCGGCCGTCCGCGACGCCCGCAGCGACGTGCGCAAGCAGGGCCGCGAGCTCGTCGAGGCGCAGACCAAGATCGCGCGCAGGGTGCGGTACGGGAAGAAGATGGAGGGCAGTGTCCCGCGGATCCTGGCCGGCGAGCGCAAGCGCCAGGCCCAGGTGTCGGCGGGCAAGCTCCGCGGCAGCCACATCGACAAGCTGGAGGAGGCCAGGCAGACGCTCACCGAGGCCGAGGAGCTGATCCGCGACGACCGCGAGATCCGAATCGACCTGCCGGACACCGCCGTCCACCCGGGCCAGCAGGTGATCGAGCTCGAGGACGTCACGCTGGCCTGCGGTCCCACGGTGTCGCTCACCGTGTCCGGGCCGGAGCGAATCGCGTTGGTCGGACGGAACGGGATCGGCAAGACCACCCTGCTGCGCGCGATCGCCGATGCGGGCCCGCGGGTGCCATGGCGGTCCCTTCCGCAGCGGCTCGACATCTTCGACGGCGACCGCACGGTGGCGCAGAACGTTGCCGATGCCGCACCGCACGCGACGCCGGAGCAGATCCGGGCGCGGCTGGCCCGGTTCCTGTTTCGCGGCGACGCGGCCGACACGCGGGCCTCGGCGCTGTCCGGCGGGGAACAGCTGCGCGCGGCGCTGGCGATGATCCTGCTCGCCGAGCCTGCGCCGCGACTGCTGATGCTCGACGAACCGACCAACAACCTCGACCTGCCCAGCCTCGCGCACCTCACGTCGGCGCTGGCCGAGTTCCGCGGCGCGCTCGTGGTCGCCAGCCACGACCTGCCGTTCCTCCGGGAGTTCGGGGCGACCCGGTGGCTCGAACTCACCGAGGACGGGCTGCACGAGGTGGATCCGCGTTAATCTCGGAGTCGGCCGGCCACACCGCCTGCCTGCCGTGCCTGCAACCCCGATCCGAGGGCACCCGATGACCGACGACGCACGCATCCACGCCTTCCGCGACGACGCCATCGGCGACCTCGACGCCACCGGCATCGCGGAGCTGATCGCCTCCGGGCAGTTGTCCTCCCACGAGGCGGTGATGGCGTCAGTCGAACGCGCCGAGTCGGTCCGGGACTCGCTCAACGCGATTGCCTTCCCCGACTTCGATCGGGCCCTGACCCGGTCCGCTGGGCCGCACACGGGCGTCTTCGCGGGTGTCCCGACGATCGTCAAGGACAACGTCGACGTCGCGGGCCTGCCGACGAATCACGGCAGCGCGGCGTTCGTGGCACGGCCCGCCCGCGCGGACAGCGACTTCGCCAGGCAGTTCCTGTCCACCGGCGCGGTAGCGATCGGCAAGAGCAGGCTGCCGGAGTTCGGGTTCAGCGCCTCGAACGAGTACGCGACGGCCGAGCCCGTGCACAACCCGTGGAATCCGGCGTTCTCCTCGGGAGCCTCCTCCGGGGGATCCGCGGCGTTGGTCGCGTCCGGGGTACTCCCGTTCGCGCATGCCAACGACGGCGGCGGATCGATCCGGATCCCCGCGGCCGCCTGCGGCCTCGTCGGCCTCAAGCCGACCAGGGGGCGCACTGTCGCGGATCCGGCGGACCGGTCGATGCCGATCCGCATCGTCGCCCAGGGCATGCTGTCGCGGTCGGTCCGGGACACCGCGCGGTTCTATGCCGCGGCCGAAAGCTATTACCGCAACCCGAAACTCCCACCCATCCGGCTCGTCGAGGGCCCCGGCCGCACCCGCCTACGCATCGGCGTGATCATCGATTCGATCACCGGCATCCCGACCGACGACGAGACCCGGGCCTCCGTCACCGCGACCGCGAATCTGCTCGACGAGCTCGGCCACCATGTCGAGGAGGCGCCACTGCCGGTCGATCGGTCGTTCGTCGAGGACTTCTCGAACTACTGGGGGTTCCTGTCGTTCGCGATCTGTGCGGGCGGAAAGCGGATGCTCGGCCCGGACTTCGACAAGTCCAAGACCGACAATCTCACCCGCGGGCTGGATGCGATGTACCGCAAGAACATCGCGAAGACGCCGCAGGTGCTGTACCGGCTGCGGCGCACCCATCGGCAGTACGCGGAGGTGTTCCAGAAGTACGACGTGCTGCTCTCGCCCGTCCTCGCGCACACCACCCCGAAGCTCGGATACCTGTCTCCGGCACAGAGTTTCGAGGAACTGTTCACCAAGCTGGTGAACTACACCGCGTTCACCCCGCTGAACAACGCGTCCGGCGGACCCGCCATCTCGCTGCCGCTGCACGAGACCGCTGCGGGGCTGCCGCTTGCCTCGCATTTCTCGGCCGACCACGGCGACGAGCGGACCCTGCTCGAGCTCGCGTTCGAGCTGGAGGAGGCCCGTCCGTGGCGGCGGATCCAGGACTGACACCGACCGACGGGGCGCGGCTCACTCCCGCCGCAGCGGCTGGGTGGTGCACCGGAACGACCCGCCGAAGCCGCGGGTGATCGCGAAGTCCACGTATTCGACGGTGACGCCGTGCGCGGCGATCCGGTCACCAATGTGTCGGAAGGCCGGATCGGTGACGTAGACCTCCGGACTGATGGGCAGACCGTTGGTGCCGAGGTCGATACCGTCTCTCTCGCTGATCTCGATCCGCTCCCAGCCGCGCAGCGCGGCGGGCAGGCCGTCGAGGAGTGCGTCCGGGCACGCGACCAGCAAGCCCTCCCGGATCAGGCCGAGGGCACAGTCGAGGTGCAGGAAGTTCGGCGCGAGCCGGACGGTTTCCACGGTGTAGCCCAGTGGGGTGAGCAGCTTCTCCAGCCAGCGGATCCCGAGGGCGTTGGACGCCAGCCCGGAGCTGCCGACGAAGACGCTCTTGTCGTACACGAGCACGTCGCCACCCTCGAGGAAGGGCCCGGTGCCCAGGTCGCCCGGCGCCCCGTCGGGAACCGCAGGCTGCGGCAGCGCCAGGTAGGAACAGCGCCCCTCGAGCGCCCTGGCGGTGAGGAGGTCGCGGCTGGGCAGCACCTCGCGTCGGCGGTGGGGCAGCCTCAGGTTCCCCTCGATGACGATGTCTCCGATGGTGAACCAGGGGTCGCGGACGAAGAAGTTCGCGTAGCCCTTGGAGCCCCCGGCCGCCTTCTCGGTGTCGGTCAGCATCCGCGGCCGCAGGACCTCCACACCGTGGCGTTCGAACACCGAGCACAGGTTCTCGCGTTCGGCTTCCCAGAGCCGCTGGCGGTCGGGATAGACATCACCGTGATCGCGACCGAGCATGCGCTCGAGGATCGGCAGCGCCTCGGGAGCGAGGAACGACGCCTCGCTGTCCGACATCTCGTCCGGAGCGCGGAACTGCGACCGGGCGACGGCGACCGTCCGGAGCGGCGCGAACTCACTGCGCACCATGACTCGGCCATGGTCGGCCACTGCTGCGGTCGACTCCGTGACGGCTTCCATCGAGTCCCTCCACCCTCAGACATCGTGACCGGTACCGATGCTAGTTGGCCGCGGCGGCCTGGCACCCTGGTCGGGTGAACTCGTACTGGGCGCAGTGGTCGGCCTACCTCCCCATCGCCATCGCCGCCGCCATGGTCCTCTTCGGTCCGTTGTGGTCGTTGACCCGGCACGCGGTGACGCTCGTACACGAGGCCGGGCACGCGATCGCCGCTGTCGTGACGGGCCGACGGCTCACCGGGATCCGGCTGCACTCGGACACCTCGGGCCTCACGCTCTCGCGCGGCAAGCCACGCGGCCCCGGCATGGTGCTCACCGCTGCGGCCGGCTTCCTGGCGCCCTCGCTGCTCGGACTGGCAGGCGCGCTCCTGATCGCGGCAGGCCAGCTCCCGGTACTGCTGTGGGGCGCGGTCGCGCTGATCGTCGCGATGGTGCCGTTCATCCGCAACGTCTTCGGGCTGCTGGTGCTGGTGGTCTGCGGATCGGCGATCGGCGTCGTCGCGTACTACGGATCCCCCACGCTGCAGCTGCATTTCGCGTACACCGCGATCTGGCTGCTGCTGTTCGGCAACCTGCACACCATCGTCGAGGCCGCCCGCACCCGTTCCGGCCGTTCGGATCTCGACCAGCTGCGGTCACTGAGCCACCTGCCGCGGTTCGTGTGGGTGCTGCTGCTGGTGGCCGTCGCTGTCGGGACCGGGGTGCTGGCGTGGCGGGCGCAGTATCTCGGCTAGCAGCCGTCCCCGCACACCTTCTGGCGAGAACGCACACCCTTTGTACGTCCACAAGGGGTGCGACCTTGCCAAAGAGTGTGCGACGCCGACCCCGCGCTCACTCCGCCGCCTCGTACGGCCGCATCGTGTAGTCGTCGAGCGGGAAGCTCCTCGCCTCCCGGAACGCGTTGACCGTCGAGGTCGGGCGCAGGATCGCCGCCTCCCCGTGCTGGTTGAAGTAGTAGCTGCGCGCGGTCTGGCAGCTGCCGCCGTAGAACACCGAGTCGTCCAGCTTCTCGGTCATCCGGTCCAGGAAGCCGGCATTCGCCTGCTCGGTCACCTCGAAGACGTCGGCGCCGCGCCGCCGCAGCTCACCGAACAGCCGGTTCATGTGCGCCATCTGCGACTCGATGGTGGTGAAGTACGAAAGCCCGCTGTAGGAGTACGGGCTGGCCAGGCTCAGGAAGTTTGGGAAGTGCGGCACCGCCACCCCCTCGTACGCCTGGAACCGATTGTCCCGCCACCACTTACCGAGGTTGCGCTCCTCCCGACCGATCACCTCGATGGCCGGGAAGTTCACGTCCCACAGGTTGAAGCCGGTCGCAAGGACCAGCGTGTCGATCTCGGTCTTGCGTCCGTCCGCGGTGACGATGCCGTCGGGCTCGATGCGCTCGATCGAGTCCGTCTCGAGGTGCACGTGCGGCTTGGTGAAGGTGCTGTAGTAGCTGTTGGAGAAGGTCGGCCGCTTGCAGCCGAAGTCGTAGTCCGGGGTCAGCTGACGGCGCAGCTTCGGGTCACGGACCTTCGCGCGCAGGAAGATTCGCGAGACCGCCGCGGCGCCCTTGTTCAGCAGCTTGGTCTGCCGGTAGTGCAGCACGGCGCTCACCATCACCGCCTCGAGGATCCCCGAGCTCACCCCGCGGGCCGCGCGCTGGACCGCGGGCACCCGGGCGAACAGCCGCTGCACCGGACCCGGGATGGGGGTGTCCACCTTCGGCAGCACCCAGATCGGGGTCCGCTGGTACACCGTCAGGGCGGCGGCCTTGCGGGCCACCTCGGGGATGAGCTGGACCGCGGTCGCCCCTGTGCCGATGATCGCGGTGCGCGTACCCCTCAGGTCGTAGCTGTCGTCCCATGCCGTCGTGTGGATGACCTTGCCCTCGAACGAATCGATGCCGGGGATGTCGGGCTTGTGCGGCTGCGACAGGAACCCGGTCGCGGTGAGCAGGTATTTCGCGGTGACCAGTTCGCCGCCCTCGATCGCGACCTCCCACCGCTGCGCGTCCTCGTCCCAGCGGGCACCCTCGACGACCGCACCGAAGCGCATGTGGCGGCGCAGGTCGTACTTGTCCGCGACGTGCTCGGCGTACCGCTTGAGCTCGGCGCCCGGCGCGAACAGCCGCGACCAGTGCGGGTTCGGCTCGAAGGAGTAGGAGTACGTCACGGAGGCGATGTCGACGGCGAGACCCGGGTAGCGGTTCACGTGCCAGGTGCCGCCGAGGTCGTCCTCGCGTTCGAGGATCGCGAGGTCGGCCAGGCCGAGCCGCTTGAGCTGGATAGCGGCACCCATGCCGCCGAATCCGGCACCGACGATCACCGCGTCGTACTGCACGTTCTGGTCCACAGGTCCAACCCCTTCGCCGATGTGCGTTACAGCCAGTATCACGCACTTTCCGCGGCGGCAACACCCCCCTTCGGCTGCACACGGGTTCCAAAACCCTCCTCGCGGTGGTATGCCGGAACAATGACCGCGACGATCGACGACCTCGACCGGGCACTCGACGCGACGGGCACGCTGGTAGCCGGCGTCGCCGACGACCAGTGGTCCGCACCCACACCCTGCACCGGGTGGTCCATCCGCGACGTCGTCAACCACGTGACGGCAGGCAACCACCTGTTTGCCTCGTCCCTGCGGGGCAAACCGCTGCCCGTCACCGTCGTGGGCGCGCCACCCGACCTGCTCGGTCCGGACCCCGCGGGCTCCTTTCACGCCTCTGCCGACGCACTGGTGCAGGCATTCGCCCTGCCGGGGGTGCTGGACCGGGAGATCACCCTGCCGATGGGTCAGGTTCCGGCCGTGCAGGCCCTGAACATGCGCATCACCGAGATGCTCGCGCACGGCTGGGATCTCGCTCGCGCGTCGGGGCAGACGCCGCGCTACCCCGACTCGGTGATCGAGGACCAGATCGCCTTCAGCCGGGTACTGCTGCCGAATCTCCCGGCAGGACGTACCCCGTTCGCACCGTCACGGCCGGTGCCCGAGGACGCTTCGCCCCTCGACCGACTGGCCGCGCTCCTCGGCCGGACTCCATGACCCGTCGGCCGTTCGGCAGCCCTTGTTACGTTCATTTGAACAACTGAGCAATTGTTGAGATGGCTGGTTATGCTCCGCCCGTGAACAGCCCGAACGACGCCGTCCTCGCGATGCACATGAGCGACGGCCTGGTGGACGCGCCGACCTCGCTGCTGTTCGGGTTCGTCGCGGTCGCGGGCATCACCGTGGCCGCATGGAAGGCCCGAACCGAACTCGACGAGCGGACCGCGCCGATGGCCGGCCTGGTGGCCGCGTTCATATTCGCGGTGCAGATGGTGAACTTCCCGATCCTGCCCGGTGCCAGCGGCCACCTGCTCGGCGGCGCCCTGGCGGCCATCCTGGTCGGCCCCTACACCGGCGCGTTGTGCGTGGCCATCGTGCTCGTGGTGCAGGCGCTGCTCTTCGCGGACGGCGGCATCACCGCGCTCGGCACCAACATCACGAACATGGCACTGATCGGCGTCGGGGTCGGCTACGCGGCGGCCGTCGCCCTGCGGCCCCTGCGCCGCCGGTTCGGCGATGCCGGCCTCGCCGCACTGGCTTTCGTTGCCGCGCTGGCGAACACGCTGGCGGCCGCGTCCGGGTTCCTGCTCGAGTACGCGCTCGGCGGCGCCGGGGAGACGACGCTCGACACCGTCGCCTGGTACATGCTCGGCACCCACACCCTGATCGGGGTCGGCGAAGGCCTGATAACCGCGCTCACCGTGGTCGCCGTCGCCAGGGCCCGGCCCGACCTGGTGTACCTGCTGCGCACCGCGCCCCGACCGACCACGGAGGTACCGGCATGACATCCCGAAGGTCCTGGTTCCTGGCCGGTTTCGCCGTCGTCGCCCTGTTGATCGCCGGCGTCGTCAGCTACCTCGCCAGCTCGAGTCCCGACGGCCTGGACTCCACCACCCTGCGCGGCTGCACCGTCATCGAGACGGCGGCGGGCGAGGAGCTGACCGGCACCTGCATCGCGCAGCACGCCGGGGAGCACCACCTCGCCGACGGACCACTCGCGGACTACACCGTCGCGGGCAACGACAACCTGTCCGGAATCGCCGGGATCCTGGGCGCCACCGCGACGTTCGCGGTCGCGGGCGGCCTGTTCTGGCTGATCGCCCGCTCGGGCCGCACCCGCAGGACCTGACGATGGGCGCCGGTCACGCCCACCCGCTGTACCGCGCGGACGACTCCCCCGTGCACCGGTTGCCGGTCGAGGTGAAGATCGTCGCGGCGACGGTGGGGGTCTTCGCGGTGGTCGCGACGCCGCGCGAACAGATGTGGGCCTTCGGCCTGTATGCCCTTGTCCTGCTGGCAGTGTGGCAGATCGCCCGGATCCCGCTGCGCTGGATCGCGCCACGGATGCTGATCGAGGCGCCGTTCGTCGTGCTCGCGGCGCTGCTCCCGTTCGGAGAGGGCGCCGAGCGCGTGCGATGGGCGGGACTGTCGCTGTCGGTCGCCGGCCTGTACGCGGCGTGGGGCATCCTGATCAAGGGCACCCTCGGGGTCCTCACCTCGCTGACCCTCGCGGCCACCACCCGGACCGCGGACCTGCCGCTGGGACTGACCCGACTGCGGGTGCCCGCCCTCGTCACCACGGTCGTCGTCCTGATGCTGCGCTACGTGGATCTGCTTGCCGCGGAGGCGAATCGGATGCGGATCGCGCGAATCTCCCGCGGTGACGATCCCCGCACCCTGCGACAGATCGGCGCCACCGCACGCGGGGTGGGTGGGCTGTTCCTCCGGACCTACGAGCGCGGCGAGCGGGTCCACCTGGCCATGGCATCGCGCGGGTTCACCGGCGCCATGCCCGATCTCGGTGCACCCGCGGCCACCGCGCGCGGCTGGCTGCTCGGCCTCACCCCCGCCGTCGGCGCGGTCGCCGTCTGCCTGACGGCCCTGGCGGTGGCCGGATGAGCCCGACGGCGGCGGTGCGGGTGCGCGACCTGGGCTTCGCCTACCCCGACGGCCGGATCGCGCTGCGCGGCATCGACCTGGAAGTCGCTGTCGGCGAGCGGATTGCGCTGCTCGGCCCCAACGGCGCAGGCAAGACCACCCTCATGCTGCAGTTGAACGGGGTGCTCTCCCCCACCGCGGGCCACGTCGAGATCGGCGGCAACCGGGTCGAGCGGGGCACCCTGCGCGAGGCCAGGCGTCGGGTCGGGATCGTCTTCCAGGACCCGGACGATCAGCTGTTCATGCCGACGGTCGCGCAGGACGTCGCGTTCGGTCCGGCGAACTTCGGCGTCACCGGCGACGAGCTGCGCGCGCGGGTGTCCGATGCGCTGGCGGCGGTCGGCATGAGCGAGCACGCCGATCGGTCACCGTCGCACCTGTCCGGCGGGCAACGTCGGCGGGCCGCCCTGGCCACGGTGCTGGCGTGCAGGCCGGACGTGCTGGTACTCGACGAGCCGTCCGCGAATCTCGACCCGGTGGCCCGCCGCGAGCTGGCCGAGGTGCTGCTCGGGCTGGACACCACCCTGATGCTGGTCACCCACGACCTGCCCTACGCCGCGCAGCTGTGCGACCGCGCGGTGATCATCGACGACGGCGGGCTGGTGGCGGACGGCCCGGTGCTCGAGCTGCTCGCGGACGCGGAGCTGCTGGGCCGACACCGGCTGGAGTTGCCGTGGGGGTTCGAGGTCCCGCACGGCTGACGGCGCCCGGATTGCCGAGTGTGCACCTACCGGCTCGCCCTCTCGGGCGATGCCCCGGCAGGTGCACACTCGGCGGAGTTAGTTAGTGCGCGATCTATTCGTGTACGCTCTACTGCATGTCCACCGTCGAACAGTCACCGGCGACCGGGGTCGACCCGCTCGCCCTCGACCGCCAGGTCTGCTTCGCGCTGGCCGTCGCCAATCGCGCGGTGCTCTCGGTGTACCGCCCGCTGCTCGAGCCGATGGGCCTGACGCACCCGCAGTACCTGGTGATGCTCGCCCTCTGGGGCGAGGCGCCGATGTCGGTGAAGGCGATCGGCAGCGCCCTGCAGCTCGATTCCCCTACGCTCTCGCCGCTACTCAAGCGGCTCGAGGGGTCGGGCCTGATCACCAGGTCCCGCAGCAGCGAGGACGAGCGGCAACTGGTCGTCGACCTGACCGAGGCCGGGCGGGCCATGCGCGCCCAGGCGGAGCTGATTCCGCCCGCGGTGGTCGAGCGCCTCGGCGTCGGCCTACCCGAGCTCGAGGAGCTGCACGACGTTCTCACCCGGATCAACCGGGCCGCACTCAAGGCAGGAGCACTGAATCAATGAGCGCCACCCGACCGAACCCGATTCAGTGGATCGCGTACGCCTGCGGCGCCAAGCTGCCCGCCTCCATGAACGACTGGGTGCTCAACGACATCACCGGCGACCACTACGTCGCCCGGCACCTCGTCCGCGCGATGGTGCCGTTCATCCCGCTGTTCGTGATCTTCATGCTCTTCCCGGGGCCGCTGTGGCTGCGGGGGTCGATGGTCCTGCTCGGGATCCTGCTGGCGTTGTTCTACTCGGTCGTCTACATCCACCAGAACCGCGCGCGGCGCCTGCAGAAGAACGGCCTGCCCATGGACCTGGACAACCCGCGCCGCAAGGCTGCCCGCGAGGCCGAGGAGGACGCCTACCGCCGCCTGTGGGCTCGGTAGGCGCCCGGCGGGTTATGCGCCGGACTCCACCGATCGGCCGGAGTTGATCCACGCGTCCGTGCCACCCGCGACGTTCACCGCGTTGATGCCCGCGGCCCCCAGCAGGGAGGCGCCGTGCGCACTCCGGCCGCCCATCGCGCAGATCACGTAGACGGTCGGCGCGGCAGGCACCTCGTCGATGCGGGACACCAGCTCGCCGAGCGGGATCAGCCGGACCCCCGGCACGTGCCCGCGGGCGTACTCATCCGCTTCGCGCACGTCGATGACCGGCGCGCCGGCGGCCAGGGCGGCGTCGAGCGCCACGAGATCCACTTCCTGCATGAGGTTCCTCTCCTCGTCGAATGCCCAGATCATACCCAAGGGGGTATTGAGGGAGAGGTCAGTAGCGCGCGACCGCCCCGTCCACCGCGCGCTGCAGGCCTGCTGCCACCAGCCGCGCGATATCGGCGGGCTTCTCCGGGATCTCGGTGACCGGATTGTCGAGGTACACGCTCGCCCGGGTCTCCTTGCCGGGCACCGGACCGTAGCTGATCCCCATGTAGACCAGCACCGGGCGGACCCCGAGCTTCACCGCCCGGCTCATGATGTGGCCGATCCCGCTGCCGACCTTCTGCAGCCGGGTCGGATCCTCCAAGTTGCACGTCCCCTCCGGGAAGATTGCCAGGTCATCGCCCCGCCGCATCCGCTCGGCGCAGACGTCCATCATCCGCTGCCCGGCCGCGTTGACCGCGCGCATCCCGTGGTTCTTGCCCCGGAAGACGGGGATCCCGCCCATCAGGTCCACCCGCTCGCGCCGCTTCGGCTCGAGGAACAGTTCGTCCTTAGCCAGCACCCGGGTCCGGCCGATCGCCGGGCGCAGCGCGCTGGCCGACGCCGCGGCGGCCACCGTGTACGGATCGCTCTGACTCAGGTGGTTGACGGCGAGAACCAGCCGGGAATCCGACCGCACAAGGGCCCGGACCTGCTCCTTCGCCCCATCCGCGTATGTCACCCTCGGCCGGAACTTCAGCGCGAGCAGCCCGTAGGCGGCCTTCGCGCCCAGGCGGTTCTGCTGGTGACGCAGGTAGAAGTCGTAGACCTCGTCGCAGTTGTCAAGGGCAACCTCGGGCTTGTCCATGTCCACACTGTACGGAGATAACGGGTACCGCGCCCGATAGAGCGATACCCTTGTATGACAACAGAATTCAGCCCTGAATTGAGGAGAACCGAACTGAACGCACGTCCGGATGGCCACGCCGGGGTGCGCCGAACTAGCATCATGGAATGAGCATCGCCTTCGTTCAGTCCACGTGGCACCGACCCATCGTCGACCGAGCACGAGACGCCTTCGTCGCGCAGTGGCGGACACTGGGCCACACCTCCGGCGAGATCGAGTTCTTCGAGACCCCCGGCGCCTTTGAGATCCCTTTGCACGCATTGCGGCTCGCCCGTACCGGCCGGTTCCAGGCCATCGTCGCCGCCGGACTTGTGGTCGACGGCGGCATCTACCGGCACGAGTTCGTGGCCTCCGCGGTCATCGACGGACTGATGCGGGTCCAGCTCGACACCGACGTCCCGGTCTTCTCCGCCGTGCTCACCCCGCACCACTTCCACGAGCACGAGGATCACGCCGTCTTCTTCGCCAACCACTTCGACAAGAAGGGCGCAGAGGTCGCTCAGGCCTGCTCCCTCACCCTCGCCTCGCTGGACACGATCAAGTAGTCAGTCCGCCGAGGAACTCGAGCATCGCCGAGTTCACCTCGGCGGGCTTTTCCATCTGCACGAAGTGCCCGGCGTCCGGGATCACGTGGGTGGAGACCAGCCCAGGAACCAGCCGACCCATGGCCGCGAACGGGTCGCTGCCCATCATCTCGAGCACCGGGTCCTTGGCGCCGGCGATGAAGGTGACCGGAATGTCCACCGGCTTCGCGTGCAGCGACTCGTTCTGCGCCCAGACGGCATCCTCGGCGCGGTACCAGTTGAGGCCGCCGGTGAACCCGGTCCGCTCGAATTCCGTTACGTAATAGTCGAATTCGCCCTCGTCGAGCCATCTCCACGGCAGGGCGGGCGGCTCAGGGAGCACATCGAGGTAGCCATTGCCCTCGGAGGGGAACTCCCAGCAGTCGAGGTAACGGTTCGCACCGCTGAGCGCGTGGAAGATCTTGGCGAGGAACGCCCTGGTGTTGTCGCCGAGCTCCCGGTCCGCGACGCCCGGCTCCTGGAAGTAGTGCACGTGCGCGAAGTGCTTGGACGCCAGGTACTCGAACCCGACACTCGGCTGCACCGGCAGTCGAGGCGCGCGGGGGACGCTCAGCTGCATCAGCGCGGACACCCGATCGGGCGCCCAGGCCGGCAGATCCCAGGTCAGGTGGGCGCCGAAATCGTGGCCCGCGAACACCGCCCGCTCGATGCCGAGCGCGTCGAGGAGGCCGACCAGGTCACCGACCGTGTGCGGCCGGTCGTACTCGGAAACCTGCGCGGGCGCGCTCGTCCGTCCGTACCCGCGCATGTCCGGGGCGATGACGCGATAGCCCGCGACGGACAGCGCCGCGATCTGGTGACGCCAGCTGAACCAGAGGCCAGGGAACCCGTGGCAGAGCACCACCGGCTCGCCCTCGCCCTGCTCCACGAAATGCAGGTCGATCCCGTTGACCGCGACGGTCCGGTGCGTCGGCTGCCCCATGCTCATTCCTCCTCGCCGTCGTCGGCAATTCGCCACCCTAGCGGGCGACTGCCCTCGACAGTGGCGATCGAAGGGGAACGCCGGTCACCCGGTTACGGCGCGGGCGGCGTCAGCTTGACGACGGTGCCGAGAAAACTGGTGGCGTACAGCGCGTTCGGGTCCCAGCCGGGCCCCGACCCGAACCGGACCGACGAGACCAGCGGCAGGCCGGCGGCGATGGTGCACTGCGCGCCGGTGGCCGGGTCGAGTCGCACGACCGTCCCCGCCACGTTCAAGGCGACGTAGACCGGTCCGTCTGGCCCGACCGTGAGATCGTCGGCAGAGTTGATCGGGCCGACCCCCGGCAGGTCGAACCGCCGCGGCGACGCGTCCGGGTGGTCGATGTCGACGGCGGCGACGGTGGTGACCGGATTGAAGGTCGTTGCGACATACAGTCGCCGGGTGGTCTCGTCGTAGGCCACTCCGTTGGTCGAACTCAAGCTGGGCGCGAACCCGGACGGGAGCTCGGCACTCCCGGGCACACGGATGAGTCCCGTCGACTGCCCGATGTCCCGGCTGACCACGAAGTCCCCGTCGGGGAGCTGCGCGAGCCCGTTGGGCATGGTCAACGCGGTCTCGACCGTGGTGACGGCGCCCGTGTCCAGGTCGAGCGCGTCGATCGTGCCGTCACTACGACCGAGAAGTCCCGAGACGAACCCGTTCCCGGTGGTGAAGTAGGCGGTGTCGCCCACGACCACGATCGCGCCCGGCGCCTTCACCTCGGGGACCGCGGTGGTGCGGGATCCGTTCGCCTCGAGTCGCCGGATCGCGCCGTCCGACCCGGTCAGCGACGACTCGGACAACAGCATTCCGCCGCGCCCGTCGAATGCGAGGTTCTCGAGCGTCCCGTATCCCTCGGCCACCCGCTCGGTCGTCCACGGGACGCAGCCGGGTGCCGCCGCGGCGACGGCAGGACCGGAGACCGCGACCAGACCCGCGGCGACTCCGGTCCCCGCTGCCGCGGCCAACCGCGCGGCGATTCCTGCAACCTTCATCCGATCTCCCCCGTCTCGAAGCCAGCTGCGGTGGACCGACGGCCCGTGACGAACCCTAGGCGCCGAGTGGCTTTCCGAACAGGAGGGACGGGCACGAGCCAGTCGGGGTTGGATTGCTCGGTGTACAGGACGTGCGCAGCTCCGCCGCGTGCCCGGTGGGCATCGATCCACCGGAGTAGCCGATCATCCCGACCCTCGTCGACCCGCCGTCCAGCCCCATCGGCGCGAAGTCCTCGGCCATCTGGAAAGACAGCAGGGGTCTCGGCGTTCCACCCTCTACGTCGCCGCGGGGTTCGAAAGAAATCCCGGTGAACTCGGCCCACACCGCGTCCACCGGCCTACGGTAGAAGGGCGTGCTTGTCCCGGCAGAGCGTCACGTCGATGAGTTCCAAGACCGGTTGCTCCGCAACCGGGAGAGGAAGCGAGGCCCGGAGTTGAGCGTGAAGCTGCAGGACGAATCGATCGGCGACCTGTTCGATACGGGCTTGTTCATCGACGGAACCTGGGTCCGCTCCAGTTCCGGCGACACCCGCGATTGCCTCAATCCGGCCGACGGTTCGGTGGTCGCCACGGTCGACGAGGCCGTGCCAGAGGACGCCACCCGCGCCATCGCGGCGGCGCGCGCGGCCTTCGACGAGGGCACCTGGCCCCGGACACCCGTCGCGGAGCGCACCGCATTGCTCGCCACCATCGCCGACCTGCTCGAGCGCGACAAAGAGAAGTTGGCCCGGATCGAAACCCTCGACACCGGGAAGACCTTGGCGGAGAGCAGGATCGACATCGACGACGTGGTGTCGGTCTGCCGGTACTACGCGCGGCTCGCCGCGATCGAGTCGGATCGGCTGGTCGATGTCGGTCGGCCCGACGTGATCAGCCGGGTGGTGCACGAGCCGATCGGCGTCTGCGTCCTGATCGCACCCTGGAACTACCCGCTGCTACAGATCTCGTGGAAGATCGCGCCCGCACTGGCCGCCGGCTGCACGATGGTCGTCAAACCGAGCGAGGTCACCCCGCTCAGCACCATCGCCTTCGTCAAACTCATCGAGGAGGCCGGGGTGCCGCGGGGCGTGGTGAACCTCGTGCAGGGCAGCGGCGCCGTCCTCGGCGGCGCGCTGACCGACACCCCGGACGTCGATTTCATCTCGTTCACGGGCGGACTGGTCACGGGACGGGTCATTCTCGAGACAGCCGCCAAGCATGTCACCAAGGTCGCGGTGGAGCTCGGCGGGAAGAACCCGCACATCGTCTTCGCCGACGCCGACGGTGACGACTCGGTCGACCAGGTGCTCACCGGGGTCTTCCTCCACTCCGGGCAGGTCTGCTCCGCGGGCACCCGCCTCATCGTCGAGGACTCGATTGCCGACCGCTTCGTAGCGGCTCTCGCCGCGCGAGCCGAGAAGATCCGGATGGGCGACAGCCTCGATCCCGCCAGCCGAACCGGGCCGCTGGTGTCCATGGCGCATCGGGAGAAGATCGAACGCTATGTGGCTCTTGGCATCTCCGAGGGCGCCGAACTGGTGACCGGCGGATCCCGCCCTTCGGACCCGGACCTGGAGCGGGGCAGCTTCTACCTGCCCACGATCTTCGACCGCTGCGACCGGAACATGCGCATCGTGCAGGAGGAGACCTTCGGCCCCATCCTCACCGTCGAGCGGTTCACCACGGAGGAGGAAGCCCTCCGGCTCGGCAACGACACCGAGTACGGACTGGCCGCGGGGGTCCGGACCGCCGACAGCGCCAGGGGCGAACGCATGGTTCGCGGCCTGCGCCACGGCACGGTGTGGCTCAACGACTTCGGCTACTACACCGCAGCAGCCGAATGGGGCGGCTTCAAGAGATCGGGAAACGGGCGCGAACTGGGCCCCGCCGGACTGTCCGAGTATCAGGAGATCAAGCACATCTGGCACAACACCGCGCCGACTGCGGCGGGTTGGTTCGACAACGACTGACCGAACCCGGGGAGGCGCACGGACATGACCACTCAGCGCGACATCGCGGTTGGAGACAGCGGACTCGGCGATTTCGGTTACAAGGAGTCCCTCGACCGGAGCCTCGGCAAATTCGCCAGCTTCGCCGCCGGGGTCAGCTACATCTCCATCCTCACCGGCACCTTCCAACTGTTCTATTTCGGGTTCGGAAACGCGGGACCCGCGTATCTGTGGTCGTGGCCGATGGTCTTCATCGGCCAGCTGGCCGTCGCGCTGTGCTTCATGGAACTGGCGGCCAAGTACCCGGTGGCGGGTTCCGTGTACAACTGGGCGAAGATCCTGGGCAGCCGGATCGTGGGATGGACGTCCGGCTGGCTGATGCTCACCGCCTCGATCGTGACGCTCTCGGCCGTGGTCCTCGCGTTGCAGCTCAACCTGCCGAGGATATGGAGCGGCTTCCAGATCGTCGGCGACGGCACCGGCGAGTACGACTTCGCCACGAACGCGGTCATTCTCGGCACCGTCATGATCGCGTTCACCACCTTCGTCAACGCCTACGGCGTCAGGTTGATGGCGAGGATCAACAGCGCGGGCGTCTTCATCGAGCTGATCGCCGCCGTCCTCATCGCGGTGATCCTTGCGGCGAACATCACCAGGGGCCCGGAGGTGTTCTTCTCCACCCATGGGTACGGCGCGGGCGAGAGCGGCGGATATCTCGGGGCCTTCCTCGTCGCCTCCCTGGCGTCGGGCTACGTGATGTACGGCTTCGACACCGCGAGTTCCCTTGGCGAGGAGACCGTCGAACCGCGCCGGACCGCACCCAAGGCGATCTTCCGCGCGATCCTGGCTTCCTTCGTGATCGGTGGAGCGATCCTGGTGTTCGCCGTCATGGCGGCGCCCGATCTCGACGATCCGCTGCTCGGCAGCCCCGAGGGCAGCCTCCAGTACATCGTCGAGCAGGTGATGTGGGGCCCGCTGGGCACGATATTCCTCATCTGCATCGTGATCGCGATAACCGTGTGCTCCCTCGCCGTGCACGCCGCTGCGATCCGGCTGACGTTCGCCATGGCTCGCGACAACGCGCTGCCGTTCGGGGAGAAGCTGGCCCGGGTGCATCCCAAGCACCAGACGCCCGTGGTCCCCGCGATCGCGATCGGCGTGCTCGCGGCCCTGATCCTCGTGGTGAACATCGGCCAACCGCAGATCTTCACCGTGCTGACCTCGATCGCCATCATCATGATCTACCTCGCCTACCTGATGGTCACCGGACCGCTGCTGAAGAAGCGATTGAAGGGCGAATGGCCGCCGCCGGATCTGCGGGAGGGCGGCTACTTCACCATGGGCAGGTGGGGCCTGCCCGTGAACATCCTCGCCGTGGTCTGGGGCGTGGGGATGGCGCTGAACCTGGCCTGGCCGCGCCCCGAGGTGTACGGGACGCCCTGGTACAACACCTGGGGCGCCTTCGTCTACATCGGTGCGATCCTGTGCCTCGGCCTGCTCTGGTACGCGCTGAAGGGTCGGCACCACCTCGGCACCCTGGCCTCACACGCGGCCGCCTCGCGCACCACGGCACCGGAGGGCGAACCATCGTGACAGACACCGTCTTCGACTATGTGATCGCGGGTGGAGGCACCGCGGGATGCGTGCTCGCCGCCAGGCTCAGCGAGGATCCGGCCGTGACGGTCTGCCTTCTCGAGGCAGGCCCGTCGGACGTGAACGACCGCAACATCCTCGAACTCTCGCAGTGGATGCACCTCCTCGACTCCGGGTACGACTGGGACTACCCGGTCGAACCGCAGGAGAAGGGCAACAGCTTCATGCGACACGCCAGGGCCCGTGTCCTCGGCGGGTGCTCGTCACACAATTCGTGCATCGCGTTCTGGCCGCCGGCGGAGGGTCTCGACGAGTGGGAGGCGATGGGCGCCACCGGATGGGGTGCCGAGAGCACGCTGCCGTTCGTGGCCCGGGTGGAGAACAGCGATGTCCCCGGCCTGCAGCACGGTCACAGCGGCCCGGTACGGCTACGCGATGTCCCGCCGAACGATCCGTGCGGCGCCGCCGTACTGGAGTCGGCAGCCAAGGCCGGACTACCCACCGTCCAATTCAACAGGGGTGCAACGGTACTCAACGGAGCAGGCTGGTTCCAGATCAACGCCGGCGAGAACGGCAATCGCATGTCGAGCTCGCATGCCTATCTCCATCCCATCCTGGGGACGCGGAACAATCTCGAGGTCAGAACCAACTGCTGGGTCAGCGAACTGCTGATCGACGACAGTCTGACGGCCACCGGGGTGCGGTACCAACGTCCGGATCTCACGGGCTATGACACCGCGACCGCCCGCCGCGAGGTGATCGTCACTGCCGGTGCGATCGATACACCGAAGCTGTTGATGCTCTCGGGAATCGGGCCCTCGGTGCATCTACGCGAGATCGGGATCGACGTGCGGGTCGACTCGCCCGGTGTCGGCGGCAACCTCGATGACCATGTCGAAGGCCTGGTGTTCTGGGAGGCGTCGAGGCCCATGGTGACGACGTCATCGCAGTGGTGGGAGATCGGCCTCTTCGCCACCACGACCCCCGGGCTGACGCAGCCGGATCTGATGATGCACTACGGCAGCGTGCCCTTCGACATGAACACGCTGCGGTGGGGATATCCCACCACCGACAACGGATTCTGCCTCACGCCGAACGTGACGCAAGGACGATCCCGCGGCACGGTCCGGCTCCGTTCCCGCGACTTCCGGGACCGACCGAAGGTGGATCCGCGATACTTCACCGATCCCGAGGGCCACGACGAGACCGTGATGCTGGCGGGCATTCGGTTGGCGCGCAAGATCGCCGAGCAAGACCCCCTACGGGGCTGGGTGGCACGGGAACTTGCGCCCGGGCCCGCCGCGGTGAGTGACGAGGAACTGCTCGACTACGTCCACAAGACGCACAACACCGTCTACCACCCGGCAGGAACCGCACGGATGGGATCGATCGAGGACCCGCTCGCCGTGCTCGATCCGCAGCTGCGGGTGAAGGGCATACAGCGCCTGCGGGTGGTCGACGCGTCGGCGATGCCGAAGCTGCCTGCCGTCAACCCGAACATCACGGTCATGACCATGGCGGAGAAGTGCGCGGATCTCATTCGCAACCCCCCGGGGTGACGGCGTGGACCTCCAGCTCGACACCGCGACCTTCCTCTCGAAACACCCACCGTTCCAGTACCTGACGCCGGGTGAGCTCAGCGAATTGGCGGGAGCGGCCGTTCTCGATGAATATCCAACGGGTGCAGTGATTCTCGGCTCGATACAGCGGCCAGCTGATGTGATCTGGGTGGTGCGGAGCGGACAGGTCACGCTTCTGCACCCGCACGACGACGGGATCACCGGTGTCCCCATGGACACCGTCTATCCGGGTGGCGTGTTCGGCTACTCGGCGCTACTCACCGGCTCCGACGTCGCCTTCACCGCCAGGGCGAGCCAACCCACCACGGTGTACCGCCTGCCGGGGGAGCTCGTGCGGCCGCTGTTCGCCAGGCCCGCAGGCCTGGCCTTCCTCGCGGAGGCTGCGGAGAAGGCCACCGGCGCGACTCCCGTACCGGTCGAACAGATCCCGTCCCGACGCGCCGTTGGCGATCTGGTGCGGGGCGAACCGGTCCTCACCACGCCGGGGACCTCCGTGCGCGACGCCGTCCGGCAGATGAGCGAACGCCGCAGCTCATACATCCTGATCCCGTTGCCGGGTGGCGACCTCGGGATCTTCACGGACCGGGACCTGAGGACCAAGGTGGTGGCCGCCGGGGTGGACCTGAGCACCCCGGTGGCGGAGGTGATGAGTACGCCTGCCCAGACCGTCACGGAGGACAGGTTGGCCGCCACCGTGTTGATGGACATGCTCGAGAGCGGCCTACGGCACATGCCGGTACTCACGATCCGTGGCGCGGTGTTGGGTGTCCTCGAGGAGGCGGACCTGCTCGCCGCGGCCACCCGCAAGAGTTTTGTGCTGCGCCGATCGATCGCGCTGTCACCGAGCCCCGCTGCGCTGCAAGAAGTCTGCTCTGGGATCCCCGATCTGGTGGTGGACCTGTTCCGCGGCGGCACCGAGGCATCGGCGACCAGCGGGATCCTCTCGGTGGTCATCGACAGCGTCGTTCGACGCGCGGTGGAGTTCGCATTGGCGGACGACGAGGACCTGCCGCGGATGGGGTTCGCCTGGCTCTCGCTCGGCAGCATCGCGCGTCGCGAGGCGATGCCGTCATCCGACATCGAGAGCGCACAGTCCTGGGTGCCCGAGTTGTCTCCCCAGTCGGGACGTCTCATGGGGATGGCGGCGACCGTGCATGCCATCCTCGACGACTGCGGGCTTCCCGCCGACGCGAACGGTGCGGTCGCGAGCACACCGAGGTTCGCGCGGTCGGTCGCCGACTGGCGCCGCACCGCGGCACGGTGGTTGGACGATCCACTGCAGGACCGCGGGCTCGTCATGTCGGCGCTGCTGCTCGACGGGCGCGTGGTGTGGGGTGAGCGCTCGCTGCACACCGTCCCGACGGCCTACCGGAACATGCGGACCGACCATCCCGACGCCCTGCGACTGCAGCTGCGTGATGCGTTGGCCGGGCGCGCACGCACCCGCTCGCTCCGGGACGTGCTCTCGCGACGCGGGGGCACCTTCGACCTCAAGACACACGCGCTGACACCGATCGTCAACCTCGCCCGGTGGGGTGGCATGACAGTGGGGGTCACCGCCGCCTCGACGCCGGGTCGGTTGCGGGCCGCGGCGGGGAACGGCCTACTCACAGAACGGGATACGACGATCCTCACCGAGGTGTTCACGCTGCTCCAGCGGCTGCGGTTGACCCACCAGGTGGATCAGATCACCGCGGGTCTCGCCCCTGGCGACATCGTCACCATGCCGGAGCTGTCGCCCCTGAACCGGAGTCTGCTCGGCGACGGCGTGCGCGAGATCGCGGCCGTGCAGCGCAGGGTGGGGTACCTGGCATCCGACTCCGGAGTGCCCCTGCGCCGGTGACCACGGCTCTCATCCCTTGAGGCGCGAGCCCAGCCACTCGACCACGTCGTCGAGCACCTGCTCTCGCTCCGGCTCGTTGAACACCTCGTGGAACAGGCCGTCGTACTCGGTGTACGTCAGATCCTGGGAGCCAACGATGTCCGCGATCATCCGGCTGCCGTTCACGTTCGCCAGCCCGTCCTCGCTGCCGTGCAGCAGCAGCAACGGAACCTGCAGTGTCGGCAGCCGGTTGGGCAGCGACTCGGCATTGACGATCATCCCGCGGGCGATACCGGCGGGAACCCTGCCGTGGTGCACCAGCGGGTCGGAGTTGTAGGCGGCCACCACCGCAGGATCACGGGAGACCAGATTGGCGTCCAGCGACTCGACGGGTACCCGCGGCGCGTACCGACCGAGGAATTTGCCGACCTCGACCACCACCTTGGGCACCCCGGTCGTCACGTCCACCGCCGGGGCGGACAGGATCAGCCCGGCCAGGTCGCCGGGGTGATCGAGCGCGTAGGTCAGCGCGATCGCGCCACCCATGCTGTGGCCGAGCAGGTACCGGTCGAGCCCGGGATGCTCGGCGGTTGCGATCCCGAACAGCCGCCCCAGGTCATCGGTGAAGTCCGACCAGTCCTTGAGCTCGACGCGCTTGCCGCCCGAGCGACCGTGACCGCGATGGTCGGGCGCGTACACCACTAGGCCCAGTCCCAGCAGGCGTTCGACGACATGGTCGTAGCGGCGGGCGTGCTCACCGAATCCGTGCGCGAGAACCAGGACCGCGCGCGGCTCGCCGTCCGGCGTCCAGACGTCGTAGTCGATCCGGGTGCCGTATTTGCTGGTGAACGAGGACTCGGTGTGGGCCACGGATCCGAGTCTAGTGTCTCGTGCCCGAAGTCCATCGATGGTTGCCGGGGATCCACGTGGATGCATCGCCAGGCGGAGGAGTCCCAGGTAGCGGGGTTCTACCTGGGACTCCGACAACGCAGCGAGGCGCCGCGTGGGCCACGGCAACCGCGAGAAGACTTCGGGCGCGGGGCACTCGGTGGCAGACTCGGATGGGCATCGACGATTCCGGGGAGCATTCACCGAGGGAGCCACGATGACCGAGACGACGGCGACCGACGCGTGGCCCGCGCTGCGCCTCGACGACTGGACCGACACCCGCGACACCCTGCACATGTGGACGCAGATCGTCGGGAAGATCCGGCTCCAGCACGCGCCGCTGCTCAACCACTGGTGGCAGGTGACGCTGTACGTCACCGCCAGGGGGCTGACCACCTCGGCCATCCCGTGCGGCTCCCGGCTCCTCGAGATCGAGTTCGACTTCTGCGACCACGAGCTGCGCATGCGCACCAGTGACGGCGGTGCGCGCCGGATCGCGCTCGAGCCGAAGTCGGTGGCCGAGTTCTACGCCCAGACCGTGGCGGCACTCGGGGAACTGGGGGTCGAGGTGCGGATCCAGGCCGCCCCCAACGAGGTCGTGACGGCGATCCCCTTCGCGGAGGACGAGGTCCACGCCTCGTACGACGCCGCGGCCGCGAACCTGTTCTGGCGACAGCTGGTCCAGGCCGACCGGGTGCTGACCCGGTTCCGCTCACACTTCGTCGGCAAGTGCTCGCCGGTGCACTTCTTCTGGGGCGCGATGGATCTGGCCTGCACCCGGTTCTCCGGGCGCGGCGCGCCCGTCCACCCCGGCGGGGCCCCGAACTGTGCGGACTGGGTGATGGTCGAGGGCTATTCCCGCGAGCTGAGCAGCTGCGGGTTCTGGCCCGGCGGCGGCGAGGAGGGCGGCTTCTACTCCTACGCCTACCCGGCGCCGGACGGTTTCGCCGACCATCCGGTCGGCCCCGCTCAGGCGCGCTACAGCGCCGAGCTGGGCGAGTTCGTGCTGCCGTACGAGGCCGTACGCACCGCCGCCGACCCGGACGCCGCGCTGATGGAGTTCCTGCAGAGCACCTACGAGGCCGCCGCGTCGCTGGGCAACTGGGACCGGTCCGCGCTCGAATCCGACCCGGCCCGTTTGGCTCGGCAGAACTGAGCCGCGCCTGTCAGGCCGCCGGACCCGACGGGCGCCGCCGCAGCGACCACACCAGCGCACCCGCGAGCGCCGCGGTGGTCGCCGCGAACAAGATCGCGAGGTTCCTGGCGGTGAACAGTTCGACCGCGCCGTCGGATCCGCTTGTCTGGACCACCGCGACCGGCGCGCTGAGCACGGTCGAGATCCGATCCTGCTGCGCGGCATTGCGGGCGGGAATCGAGTTGACCCCCTTCGTCAGCTGCTCCCCGATCTGCGTCGAAACGGACTTGAGCTGGCTGACGCCGGTGAGGATCTGGTCCTTGGTGGTACCCAGCAGCGCGGGCGCCTGCTCCGCGATGGGGCCGATCCCGGCCTGGAGCTGGTTGCCGGCATCGGTGAGCTGCGCGGACACGTCCTGCAGCTGGCCGAGCCCGCTGCGCAGCGCGCCGCCCAGGTCGGTGTCGGGCCCGGCGTCGGCGCTCAGCAGCCCGGTGATCGCCGTCAGCTGACCGGACACCAGCGCGAGATCGGTCTTGGTCTGCTCCAGCGTCCGCACCATCTCGGGCTGGAGCCCGGTGGCACGCAGGGCCGCGGCCGCGGCGTCGAGACCGCCTTGTAGCTGCTGGGTGGAGCGGGTGACGTCACCGAGGGTGACGCCGAGTTCGGTCAATCGACCGGACACCTCGGTCGCGGGGCCCACAGCGCCGTCCACCATCGTCGAGACCTGCCCGGCGACGTCGACGAGCTGGTTGGCGCCGTCGTTCGCCGTGGCCAGGAGCGGCAACACCTGGTCGGCCTGACCGAGCAGCTGCTGGACCTGCTTGTCCGCGGCGGTGGTCGCGGCCGTCAGCAGCTGGGACGGCAAGAGCGTCTGCTGCAACTGCGCCCGTGCCGAGGCGATCCCGGCCAGGACGTCCTTGATGCCCTGCGCCCCGGTCTGATCCGAGACGGTCGCCATCAACGCCGACATCGACTCCGTGTCCGCCGGCGAGCCGTCGCCGTTGTAGTGCACCGCGAGTTCCGCCTGCCGGGGCGCATTGGTGGAGAGCGAGTTCACCGAGTCGGAGAAATCCGCCGGGATCGTGACGGAAGCCAGGTACGTGTCGGCCGATCCCTCATCGGCCGATACCGTCGCCCATTCGAAGTCACCCGATTCCTGCAGTGCCGCGACGACCTGGTCGCCCGCATTCATCGGCTTGCCGTCGACTACCGCGCCCGCGTCCTCGTTGACGATCGCGACGGTTCGCGTCGACTCCCCCTCCGGTGCAACCAGGAAATAGACCCCGACGGCGGCGGCGAGGAGCGCCGTCACCGAGGCGATCACCCACGGCCCACGTCTCGAACTCGCATGTGCGGCAACCATAGGCCCGGACCGTACAGGCAGTCTCTGGCACCAGGGTGGCGCGAGTGTGAGAAGACTGTGAGGAAAGGGCGCTCAGCCGACGTCGTAGACGACCGCGACCGACACCGTGAGCTCCTGGCTGCCCGGCTCGATCGGCGTCGAGGGGGCTCGGTCGAAGGCGGCTCCGGGGTACGGGGCCGGCCCGGTGGCGGGCACCTCGGTGATCGAGCGGACCTCGCCGAGGCCGACCCCGGCGGCCTCCGCGATCTGCCTCGCCTGGGCCTGCGCCTGCTGCACCGCGTCGGCCCTGGCCTGCGCGCGCAGGTCGCTGTCGTCGGCGATGGAGAAGGAGGTCTGCTGGACCCGGACGGCATCGCCCGCCGCGGCCGCGGCGGCGTCGATCAGCCCGCCCGCCGCGCTGACATCGTGCACGGTCGCGGTCACCTGGTTCGTCACCTGATAGCCGGTGATCGCCGAGGAGTTCGGGTCATATGTCGGCTGCACGGACAGCCCGCTGGTCTGGATGTCCTCCGCCCGCACCCCCTTCTCCTTCAGGGTGTCGATGAGGGCGTTCGCCCTGTTCGCGTTGTCCTGGAGGGCGCCGGCCGCGTCCGGTGCCTGCGTCTGCACGCCGAGCACCACGCTCATGGTGTCCGGCGTCCCGCTGACCTTCCCGGTGGCCTGGGTGCTGATCCCCGGGGGAGCACCGGTCCCCGCCTGCGCGTCAGACCCATCTGTGCAGCCGGCGGCGAGCAGTCCGACGGCGGACACCGCCAGTGCCGCGGCGACGGTGCGTGTTCGTTTGGCGGCCACGCACCCACTATGGCCGATCCCCACGGGGGAACCGGCGGGTTTCGCGTCGCCGCGCCGTGCGCCACGAGAAACAGGTACGTGCCCCCGTGTTTCCACCGTGGTCCCGCGGGCCGCCCGAGGGAACAGTGTGATCCACACCACTGCCGAGCACGTCGAGGTTCCGATGACGCACCACCAGCCCCCGCCCCCGCGCATCCTCCATCCCGATCCGCGCCCCACACTGACCTCGCTGGACTCCGAGCTCGACGGGCGTTCCCTCGCCTACGGCGTCGCGGGCGAGGGCCCGCCGCTGGTCTTCCTGCACGGATGGGGCTCGAGCCATCGCACGTACCGGCAGTCACTGGAACGGCTCGCCCGCAACGGCTCGCGCGTGTTCGCGCCCTCGCTCCCGGGGTTCGGCGGGACGGCCGAGCTCCCATGCGGTGAGCGGCACCCCGCCGGTCACGCCCGGTGGCTGGGCCGATTCATCGACTCCGTCGGCGTCAACGAACCGGTCACCCTCGTCGGGCACTCCTTCGGTGGCGGCGTCGCCATCCAGACCGCCCACGACCTCCCCGACCACGTGGCCCGCCTCGTTCTTGTCAACTCGATCGGCGGCGGCGTCGGCCCCCGCGCCGCGGAGAACGGGCACGCGATCCGGGCGGGACTGCCGCACGAATGGCGCGCCACGACCGGCGGCGGCGACCAGACACTCCAACTCGACCGCCTGGCGGAACGCGGTCTTCCGGTGACGCTGCTCTGGGCTCGCGGCGATCAGGTGATCCCGAGGGCAGGCCTCGAGTCGCTGCGCACGGCGCTTCGTCGTCCGCCGGTGTTCACGGTCGCCGGCTCCCATGAATGGCCGGTCGGCGACCCGCACGGCTTCGGACACGCCATGAGGACCGTGCTGGCGTGGCCGCCGAGGGTCGCGGCATGACCGCGCAGGGCACGGCGCAGGCCCACCCGTCCTCGCTGATGATCAATCGCTGCGTGCGCTGCGCAGCACTGCTCGCGCCGCTGATGGCATCCTGCCCGTCCTGCCAGGGCTCCGAACTCCGCTCGGTACCGTCCTCCGGCGCCGGGTCGATCGTGTCGTGGAAGGTGGCCGACCATCGGCCGGACGAGGCGCGCGGGGACTCCGCGCCCTCGGCCGTCGGGATCGTCGAGCTCGACGACGGCCCGCGGATCTACACGTGGATCGACGGCGAGGTCCCGGCAGGAACCGACCGGGACGTCCGCGTCGAGTTCCGGCCCACAGCGGAGGACGGCCGGTTCCCGGTGTTTGCCGTCCGGCAGGCCTCCTGACCGGCTCGCGCGGCGGACGGCCGCGCCGGGAATACCTCCACCCCGCGGGTGTTGAGTCAGATGCACTAGTTGAACAGTCAACTAACTGAGTCGGAGGAGCACCCCATGCCTGCCGTGACCGTCGACAACATCCTCGCCCTGCCCCGCATCACCGAGACCGCGCCCGAATCCGCCGCAAGGCCGGTGCTGGCGGTGACCACCGCCCCCGTCGGCTACGAGGGCGAGGGCTTCCCGGTGCGCCGCGCGTTCGCCGGCGTCGACCTCAAGCACCTCGACCCGTTCATCCACATGGACCAGATGGGCGAGGTGAACTACGCGCCCGGTGAGCCCAAGGGCACCCCGTGGCACCCGCACCGCGGCTTCGAGACCGTCACCTACATGATCGACGGGATCATGGAGCACCAGGACTCCAACGGTGGCGGCGGCACGATCGGCGGCGGCGACACCCAGTGGATGACCGCGGGTGGCGGCATCCTGCACATCGAGACCCCACCCGAACACCTCGTGATCAGCGGGGGCCTGTTCCACGGCGTGCAGCTGTGGGTGAACCTGCCCCGCGACAACAAGATGGCCGCGCCCCGCTACCAGGACATCACCGGCAACAAGGTCGCGCTGCTGTCCTCGCCGGACGGCGGCGCCCTGGTCCGCGTCATCGCGGGCGAGGTCGACGGCCACCAGGGCCCCGGCTCCACCTACACCCCGATCAGCCTGGTGCACGCGACCATCGCCCCGGGCGCGCGACTGAACCTGCCCTGGAACCCCGAGTTCAACGCGCTCGCGTACGTCCTCGCGGGCGAGGGCACGGTCGGCGCCGAGCGCAGGCCGGTGCGGATGGGCCAGACCACGGTGTTCGGGCGCGGCGACACGCTGACCGTCGCGGCCGCGGACACCCAGGACTCCCGGACCGAGTCCCTCGAGGTCTTCATCCTCGGCGGCAAGCCGATCCGCGAACCCGTCGCGATGGCCGGGCCGTTCGTGATGAACACCAAGGCGGAGGTCATCCAGGCGTTCGAGGACTTTCAGGCCGGACGGCTGGGCTCGATCCCCGCCGCCCACGAGACGCTGGCATAGCGATGTCGTCGATGGCGGTCCAACGCGCGGGCGACCGCGCGCACCAGCGCTACGGCTGGCTCGAGTCCTGGAGAGCTTCCCCTTCGCGGGCAACTTCGACCTGGCCGCGAACGCGCACGGGCTGCTGGCTGTCAACAACGAGGACATCGTCGACGCCGGGTCCGGATTCGACATGCACCAGCACCGGGACGCGGAGATCGTCACCTGGGTGCTCAGCGGATCCCTGGTCCACCAGGACTCCGAGGGGCACCCGGGGGTGGTCCTCCCCCAAGCACTCCGTGCAGGGGGTACCCCCACCCGGACTCGCGCAGCGGATGAGCGCGGGCCGCGGCATCCTGCACTCCGAGCGCAACGACCGCTGGCGGGCGGACGGCACCCGGGGCACCGAGCCGGTGCACGTGGTGCAGATGTGGATCCCGCCGGACGAGTTCGGCATCGAGCCGAGCTACCAGGAACTACCCATCGACGCGGAGCTCGACAGCGGCCGGCTGGTCGCGGTGGCGTCGGGGCTGCCCCGGCACCGCGATCACGCCGCGATCGGGCTGAACAACCGGCACGCGGGGCTACACGCCGCCAGATTGCGAACTGGACAGTCGGTAACAGTGCCGGACGCGCCGTACGTCCACGTGTTCGTCGCGCGCGGATCCGGCGATACCGAAGGGTTCGGCCGCCCGACCAAGGGGATTCATTGCGGCTCACCGGGATCGGCGGCCAGCAGTACACCGCGGCCGAATCCACCGAGCTGCTGATCTGGGAGATGCATGCCGCGCTCAGGTGAGTCCGCGACAAGGACCGCGGAACAGGGTTGACAGCAACACTTTTCAAGGAGATCGAGCATGATCGACGTCCCGGTTCGCGCCCACCGAAACGGGTCCGTCGTGCAACGGTCCCGCATCGGAGCCGACAACTGTGCACCGTGTCCTTGACGCCCTCGTACTCTGGAAACCCGAAGCACCACAAAGGAGGACGCCCATGACGGCACCCACCACACCGCACGTCGACATCCACCGCGCGGGCGATCGGATGAAGACCCGGATCTCCTGGCTCGACTCGAAGCACTCCTTCTCGTTCGGGCAGCACTACGACCCGGACAACACCCATCACGGCGTACTGATGGTCAATAACGACGACATCGTGATGCCGGGCCAGGGCTTCGACACCCATCCGCACCGGGACATGGAGATCGTCACCTGGGTGCTGCGGGGATCGCTGGTGCATCAGGACTCGATCGGGCATTCCGGCGTCATCTACCCGGGCCTGGCTCAGCGGATGAGCGCCGGCACCGGCATCCTGCACTCGGAGAAGAACGACTCCTGGCGCCTGGCCGGATCCCAGCACGACGAGCACGCCGAGCCGGTTCGATTCATCCAGATGTGGGTGCTGCCCGACGAGCCGGGCATCAGCCCCGGCTACGAGCAACTCGAGATCGACGACGAGCTGATGCGCGGCGGGCTGGTACCGGTGGCCTCCGGCATGCCCGCACACCGCAACCAGTCGGCCATCACGATCGCGAACCGGGGCGCCGCGCTGCATGTGGCGCGCCTGCAGCCGGGCGGCTCCGTACAGCTCCCCGAGGCCCCCTACCTGCATCTTTTCGTCGCCCAGGGCGAGGTGTCACTGGAGGGCGCGGGGATCCTGTCCGAGGGTGACGCGGTCCGGCTCACCGCGTCGGGCGGTCAGCGATTGTCCGCCGACGCCCCGGCCGAGGTGCTGGTCTGGGAGATGCACGGCCGCCTCGGCGGCTGATCGGCGCGCCGGTCGGTGCAGGCCGCTCACCGGGACCGCGCGGCCGATCGTCGCGGCCCCGGTGATAGAGAAGACGCATGACCACCACGGAGAACCAGCGGCTCGACCGGCTCAACGAGCTGATGGGCGTGCAGGCCGTCGAACTCGCCCCCGGCCTGATCCGGTTCCGACAGGAAGTCGGCCCGCGGTTCCACGATCATCGCGGTCGGACGATCCTCGGGTCGATCGGGGTGCTGGCCGACAACGTGCCAGGCCGTGCGATCGGGAACGCGGTCCCCGAGGGAACCCAGGTCGTGTTGTCACAGGTGGTGGCCGCGCTCGCCGGCCCACTGCCCCCGACCGGCACCATCGAGGCGAGGGGCAAGGCGGTCCGGATCGACAGCGCGGCGGGCACCGGACTGGCCACCGGCGACATGCGCGGACCCGACGGCGAGGTGCTCGTGGCGTTGCAGACCCGCGGGATGGTGGTCACCCGAGAGGCCGCCAACGCCGAGGCCGTGCTCCGGGGTGACGCCCTGCCCGTCGAGGCCGCCGAACCGGTCGCGGACGCCGCCGAGCTCGCCGACCGCCCCGGGCTGGAGATCGTGGAGAGCATCGGACGCGGCGCGCTGGCACGGGGCCCGCTCGCCGGACTGCTGGGCATGGGGCTGACCGAGGTCGCCCGGGGGCGCGTGATCGGCGAGTTCGCGCCGCGGAGCTGGATGAGCAACCCGCTCGGATCCATTCAGGGCGGGGTGCTCATCACCGCGGCCGACCTGATCACGGGTCTGGCCGCACAGACCCTCACCGCCCCCGGTCAGAGCTACGAGGCGCTCGACCTGAGGATCGACTTCGTCCGTTCCCCCGCGTCCGACGGCCCTCCGATCCGCGCCGAGGCCGAGGTACTCCGGGCCGGGCGGCGGCTGGCGCTGATCGAGTCGCGACTCGTCGATCCCTCCGGACGCTTGCTCGCGCGGGCGGCGGCCAGCGTCCAGCTGCGCTGACCGGGGTCGCGGCAATACGGTCTATCGAACCTCCAACACGACTAGTCTGCGGGTGACTTGGCTTTTCCGGTGCCCATGGGTGAATCCGAGGAGAGACGATGACGAATCAGCCGCCGAACGGAACCCCGCCGCCGGAAGACCAGCGGCCGCCGAACCCCCCGGAGGGAACCCCGCCGCCGGAAGGCCAGCCGCCGTACCCCGGTCCGCCGCAGGGCCAGCCGCCGTACCCCGGTCAGCCGCAGGGCGGCGGACCCCAGTACCCGGGCCAGCCGCCGTACCCCGGTCAGCCCTATCCGGGTCAGCCGTACCCGGGTCAGCCCTACCCAGGTCAGCCGTATGCGGCGCAGCCGTACCCACAGCCGCCCGCGCAGCCCCGCAACGGCGCGGGCATCACCGCGCTCGTCCTCGGCATCTTCTCGGTGCTGACCGTGTGGACCATCATCGGCGGCATCCTGCTCGGGGCCGTCGCGATCATCGTCGGCCTCGTGGGCCGATCGCTGTACAAGAAGCGGCAGGCCACCAACGGCGGGGTGTCCCTCGCGGGCATCCTGCTCGGCCTCGCCGGGCTGATCATCTCGATCGTCCTGGTCGTGGTCGGGGTCGGTCTGTTCAACCATGTCGGCGGCAGGGACTTCGTCGACTGTATGCGGGACGCGGGTAACAACCGGGCCGCCCAGCAGCGGTGCGAGGACGAGTTCCGCAGCAACCTCGAGGATCGTTTCTCGGTCACGTTCGAGGCGCCGACCATGGTCCCGCCGCGCTGATCGCAACCGGCACCCAGGCACCTCGCAGCCCGCTGCCAGGGTGCTCACAGCCACCCGGTCGACGATGGGAAAACCATCTACACCGAGCGGAGATCAACGTGAACGAGGACATCGAGCGCAGCCGCGCCCGCGTCAGCCGACGGGGCGGGTGGGAGTGTTCCCGGCGGTCCCGGCGGCAACGCGACGGACTACTCCGACGGCTCGTACAGCAAGGGTGACAGCGAGTCGGCCACCACCGACGACGGCACCTACCTGCGCGGAGCGCAGACCACCGACGCCGACGGCATCGCGAGGTTCACCACGATCTTCCCCGGCTGGTACCAGGGCCGCACCACGCACATCCACCTCAAGGTGCACGTGGACAAGGCCACCGTGCTCACCTCGCAGCTCTCCTTCGAGGAGGCGCTCATCGACGAGGTGAACGCGTCGGCGCCCTACAACGAGCACACCGGGCGGGAGAACAACGTCGACAACGCAGGCGACGGCATCTTCGATGAGTCCGGCATGGTGACGGCCGTCCGGGACGGAGACGGATACCTCGGCGCCATCAACATCGGGGTGTAGCGCCGCGCACCCGTGCGCGTGTTTCACCCCACCTGGGTACAACTCACGCACGGTCGGCGGGGTCGCGGTAGAAATAGAGGCATGACGACGCCCGCTTCCGGAATCGACCTCACCCACCTCGACCAGGGCATCCGCGCGCAGGACGACCTGTTCGTCCATGTCAACGGCAAATGGCTGGACGACTACGTGATCCCCGCCGACCGAGCGGTGGACGGTGCCTTCCGCACGCTCTACGACCAGGCCGAGGTCGACGTGCGGGCGATCATCACCGAGTCCGCGGAGGCCCGCGGCGCGGAGGGCACCGATTCGCAGCGCATCGGCGACCTCTACAGCTCGTTCATGGACGCCGACGCCGTCGAGCGGGCCGGGCTGGAACCGATCGCGGGCGAGCTCGCCGCGATCGACGCGGTGAGCGACCTGTCCGCGCTCGCGGGACTGCTCGGTGAGCTGCAGCGCACCGGCGTCTCCGGGGCGATCGGAAACTACGTCGACACCGATGCCAAGGACTCCACGCGCTACCTCGTGCACCTGACCCAGTCCGGGATCGGGCTGCCCGACGAGTCCTACTACCGCGAGGATTCCTACGCCGAGACCCGCGCTGCCTACCTCGACCACGTGCAGAAGATGCTCACCCTCGCAGGCAGGCCCGACCCGGTCACCGACGCGCAGACGATCCTCGACCTGGAGACCCAGATCGCCGCCGGCCACTGGGACGTGGTGCGCAGGCGCGACGCCGAACTCAGCTACAACCTGGTCACCATGGCCGACCTGTCCGCCGAGAATGATGGATTCGACTGGGCCGCTTGGGTGTCCGGCCTCGGCGGCACACCTGATACCTTCGCGGAGCTGGTGGTCCGCCAGCCCAGCTTCCTGACCGCGCTGACCGCACTCTGGACGCAGCGCCCCCTCTCCGAGTGGAAGGCGTGGGCTGCCTGGAAGGTGATCCACTCGCGGGCCGAATACCTGACCGCGGACCTGGTCGCGGAGGACTTCGCGTTCTACGGCACCACCCTGTCCGGTACCGAGGAGAACCGCGAACGCTGGAAGCGCGGCGTCTCACTGGTGCAGGACCTGCTCGGCGAGTCCGTCGGCAAGCTCTACGTCGAGCGGCATTTCCCCGCAGAGGCAAAGGCCCGGATGCAGGAGCTGGTCGCGAACCTGCAGGAGGCGTACCGCCGCAACATCTCCGAGCTGGAGTGGATGAGCCCGGACACTCGGAGCGCGGCGCTGGCCAAGCTGGAGAAGTTCACCCCGAAGATCGGCTACCCCGACAAGTGGAGGGACTACTCCGGTTTGGTCATCACCGCGGACGACCTGGTCGGCAACTACCGTCGCGGGTACGCCGCCGATCACGACCGCGACCTGGCCAAGCTCGGCGGACCGGTGGATCGCGACGAGTGGTTCATGACCCCCCAGACGGTCAACGCCTATTACAACCCGGGAATGAACGAGATCGTCTTCCCCGCAGCGATTCTGCAGCCGCCGTTCTTCGACGCCGCCGCGGACGACGCGGCGAACTACGGCGGAATCGGTGCGGTCATCGGACACGAGATCGGGCACGGCTTCGACGACCAGGGCGCCAAGTACGACGGCGACGGCAACATGATCGACTGGTGGACGGACAGCGACCGCACCGAGTTCGGCAAGCGCACCAAGGCGCTGATCGAGCAGTACAACGAGTTCGAGCCGAAGGCGTTGCCGGGCCACAAGGTCAACGGCGAGTTCACCATCGGTGAGAACATCGGCGACCTCGGAGGCCTGTCCATCGCGGTCGAGGCGTACCGGATCGCGATGGACGGCAAGGACTCTCCCACCCTCGACGGGCTGACCGGCCTCCAGCGCGTCTTCTTCGGCTGGGCGCAGGTGTGGCGAACCAAGGCCAGGAACGAGGAGGCCATCCGCCGCCTCGCCGTCGACCCGCACTCGCCGCCGGAGTTCCGCTGCAACGGCGTGGTGCGCAACCTCGACAGCTTCCACGAAGCGTTCGACGTGACGCCCGATGACGCGCTCTACCTCGAACCCGAGCGCCGCGTCCGCATCTGGTGATGCGTCTGCGGCGCAGTGGTGCGGTCACGGGGCCTCAGGTCTCCGTGACCGCGCTACTGCGGCAACGCCGCACTTCCTCGTAGTCCAGCCGGTTCTGCTCGCCGTAGACCACCGCGAAGTCCGCGATGGCCTCATCGAAAACGGCTCCGTTGCCCAGGTATCCGGCAATCGCGGCCGGATCACCGGTGCGGGCGTGGGCTCTGGCCAGCGCAATCGCACACAGCCGCGCGTACGCCCGCAGCCCGGACGGGTCCATCGCCGCGATGCTGAAGGAGCCCTTCTTGTCCCGCAACTGCCGGACATAGAAGTCGCGGCCGAACGGACCGGGCCCGCTAAACCATCCGAGGAACGGGTCGCTCGCGCTCTGGATCAGCCGCTGCCCCTCGACCACCCGCCTGCCCTGGTCACGGTGCGGCGAACCGGGAACGTACGGCGCAAGCACCGACGGCTGCGCCTCCTTGATCTGCAGGAACAGCGGGTCCTGGGCGCTCTCGCCCACGAACAGCGCCATGAAGCCGAGCATGCCTACCGATCCGACCCCGACGACCTTGCTGGCGATGTCCTGGAATCGGTAGCGCTCCACCAGTTCCCGCCGATCCCCCGCAAGGGTCCCGAGATAGCGCTCGAAGGAAGCCCGGAGCAGATCCGTCACCTCCGCATGCCGCTCGTGCGGGAGCCGGGTGATCAGGGGTGGCTCGTCCTTGATGAGGAACCGGCCGTTCTCGTACCTGGCGAACCGCTTGAGCGAACCGAGCTGAGTTCGCCTCTCCGCCTTGGCCATCACTGCCTCGGCCGCCCCGACCTGACGAGCGGTGATCCGATCCCGCAGCCCGGCCAACATCGCGTCCGCCTCGATCCGCAGATACCAGACGTCCAGCGCGGGCATCTGCGCCGCGTGACGGATCGTCTCCCGGTATGCGGCACCCACGATCAGTGCCGCGGCACGCGCATCCGACGCACTGTGACCGTTCGTGGTCGCCGCCACCAGCACCGAGGTCGCCAGCCGCTTGAGGTCCCATTCGAAGGGCCCGCGATGCACCTCGTCGAAATCGTTGAGGTCGAACACGAGCCGCCGGTCCGGGCCTGCGAACAGACCGAAGTTCGCGAGGTGGGCATCCCCGCTCGCCATCACCGTCAGGTCAGTTCGTGCGCAGTGCGCCAGATCCCACGCCATGATGGCAGCCGAACCACGCAGGAAGGTGAACGGCGAGGCCAACATTCGCTCGAATCTGAGCGGAACCAGTTCTGGAATCCGATTCGCGTTCTGCCGGTCGAGGATCGACACCGGATCGGGCCGACACGAGGACGGCTCCCATGAACCGTGCGCCCCGCGCGGGATCCGGGCACGCAGATGCTTGCCTCGCCGCCGGCGTTCGGCGGCGGGCTCGGACGTATCGAAGGCTGCGACGGCCACCGTCCGAGCCTACCGCCGCCCTACACGGCGACCTTGAGGTCGACCCCGATTCGCAACGCGGTGACCAGTTCCCGGTAGAGCTGGTCCGACTCCATCAGCTCCAGGTGGGTACCGCGTGCCCGTACCCGGCCGTGCTCCATCACCAAGATGGTATCGGCGTCGATCACGGTCGAGAGCCGGTGCGCGATGGTCACCACGGAACCCGTCTGAGACAGCTCCCGGATCATGTCGTGGATGGCGGCCTCGGTCCGGCCGTCCACCTGCGCGGTGGCCTCGTCGAGGAGCAGCACGTCCGGGCGGCGAACGATGGCCCGCGCCAGAGCGATTCGCTGCCGCTGCCCACCGGAGACGTTGGTGGAGGACAGATCGCTGTCGAGTCCGTCGTCGAGCGCACGCACGGTCTCGTCGAGGTGCACCGCACGCAGCGCGTCCCACACCTCCTCCTCGGTTGCCTCGGGGTGGGTGAACAGCAGGTTCGACCGGATCGTGCCCGGTACGATGGGCGTCTCCTGCTCCACATACGCCAGCCGGGAGCGAACCTGGTCGAACGGCAGTTCCGAGTAGGGCACGCCGTCGAGCAGGATCTCACCGCTCTCCGGGTGGAGGAACCGCAGCAACAACGAGAACAGGGTGGTCTTGCCCGCCCCGGACGGCCCGACGATCGCGGTGTGTCCGCGCGCCGGGATCTGTGCGCTCACCCCGCGCACGGACGGCTCGGTACCGGGGGCATACCGGGCGACGACGTCGACCAGCTCGAGCACCGGCACGTCGGGGGACGGTCGCAGCGGCTGGACCTCGACGGCCGCGTGCTCCTCGACCTCCATGTCCTGCACCTCGCGAATCCGGCTCGCCGCGGCGATCCCGGACTGGACGAGCGAGACGTTCTGCGCCATCGCGGTCACGGGGGCGGTCAGCAGGAAGGCGTACAGCAGGAACGCGACCAGCGCGGAGACCGCCAACGCCCCCGTGCTCACCCGGTACGCACCGAAGGCGAGGATCCCGATGATCGCGAGCTGCATGCCGCCACCCGCGATGATCCAGACGAGAGCGGTGACCCGAACCGCCTTGACGCTGTGCAGCTGTGAGTCCTTCGCGTCGATGATGATCCGCTCCGCCTCGCGGGCCTCCGCGCGGCTGGACTTGACCGTCCGGATCGCGCGCAGCGCCCCCTCGAGCACACCGCCGAGTCGCCCGACCGATTCCTGCGCCCGCGCCTGCGACTTCGCGACCTGCGGCATGAGAACGAGGGCGAGGGCCCCGACGACCAGGAGGGAGGCCACGGTCGCCCCGAACAGGACGAGGTCGAGCATCGCCATCAGGACGAGGGTGCCGATGATGCTCACTGCGCCGTTGAACAGCTCGACCAGGCTGGACGAGGTCGCTTCACGCAGCAGAACGGTGTCCGAGGTGACCCGGGTGACCAGTTCGCCCGACGGCCGCGCCGTCAGGCTGCCGACCGTGGAACGGAAGTACCTGCGCACGATGGATTCTCGCGCGTCGTAGACCACGCGCGCGGCCAGTGTGCCGAGCAGGATCCACTGGAAGTACCCGACGACACCGGTGAGCACGAGCACGCCGAGGAGCGTGAGAACGGGCGTGAGCATCGAGCCGTTGCTGCTGAGCGTGTCCAGGATCTGCTTGATGACCATCGGCGTCGCCAGCCCCGAGGCTGTGACGATGATCCCCAGCACCAAGCCCAGGCCGAGGACCTTCCGGTGCGGTCGAATGAAGGACCACAACAGGCGCACGTTCGGCCAGCTCACAGACGCCGGAGACTCACTCATGTCCACCAGTGGAACATTCACGTCCCATTTCTGTCAATGAAAGTTCCATTTGGGAACAATCCACTGCTACCGTGAGGACATGTCGACCGTGACCGTCCCCGAATCGGGCACCAAAGCACGCACCCGTCGCGCCATCCTCGACGCGGCCGTCGATGTGCTCGGCAAGAACGCGGCCGCCTCCCTCAGCGAGATCGCGGCGGAGGCGGAGGTGGGTCGCAGCACCCTGCACCGTTACTACCCGGAGCGCATCGATCTGGTCCGCGCCCTCGGCGAGGACGCCCTCGACAAGCTCGGCGCGGCACTCGAACGGTCCCGGCCCACCGATGGCCCCGCGGACGCGGCGCTGCGCCGGATGAGCCACGAGTGCTTCGACCTCGGGCCCCTGCTCTCGCTCATCTTCGGCGACCCGCAGGCATTGTCGAACTCGGCGTTCTGGGAGGGACTCGGCGCGGTCGACGCGCCGCTGCTCGCGCTGATCGAACGCGGCCAGGCCGACGGCACCTTCTCGTCGGAGCTCAAGGTCCGGTGGATCCGCCGGATGCTGTGGTGGTGCCTGCTGACCGGGTGGGAGAGCTTCAACAAGGAGGGCTACTCGCGTACCGACGCGATCGAGTCCATCGACCTGACAGTCGCCCGTATCACCAATCCCGATCTGTAGCCCGCCCCATACGAACGATGCGTGCACGATCACCGGGTGATCGTGCGCGCATCTCCCGCGCTGAAGACTCCGCTACCGGTTCCAGTCCCCCAGACCGTCGGAGCCGTTGAGCGTCCCGCCACTGGTGTTCGTCACGATCACCGGGTCACCCTTCTTCGCGTTCTCGAAGAACCACTTGCCGTCCTCGGTGCTCACGTTCAGGCAGCCATGGCTCGTGTTGCTGCTGCCCTGCTGGTTCACCGACCACGGCGCCGCATGCACGAAGATGCCGCTGTTGGAGATGCGGGTCGCGTACTCGACGTAGGTGCGGTAGCCCTCCGGCGCGTCGATCGGGACACCGTAGGTCGACGAGTCCATGTACATGTCACGAAGCTGCTCGCCGACGATATAGGTGCCGTTCGGGGTCTCGTGGCCGGTCTTGCCCATCGAGGTCTGCATGGTCTTGACCACCTCGCCGTTGCGGGTGATGGTGATCTGCTTGGTGTTGTCGTCGGCGGTGGCCACCAGCGCGTCGCCGATGTGGAAGGCCGAGCGCGCTCCGCCCGCCTCGACCACGACGTCGGTACCTGCCGGCCAGAACTCGGCCGGCCGCCAGCGCACCTGGCTGTCGTTGATCCAGTAGAAGGAGCCGTCAACCTTCGGGCTGCTGCTGATCTTGATGGCCCGCTCCGCGGTGGCGCGGTCGTCGATGGCCTCGTCGAACCGGATGATGATGGGCTGCGCGACGCCGACCACCTCACCCTCGGACGGGTTGAGGCTGGGCGCGGAGAAGTTGGCGGGCCCGACCTGCGGCTCCACCGGAGGCAGCGGCGCGAGGGGCGCCGCGGGTGCAGGCAGTCCGGGCAGGGTCGGCAGGGTGGGCAGAGGGATGTCGGGACCACCGGGAAACAGCGGTACCGCCTGCGCGGGGACGACCAGCGCCGTGCCTGCTACCGCGGCACCGATCAGGGCCGTCGCGACCCGATTCGTCCAGCGCCGACGACTTGTGGTCCCGGTCTCGATCTTGCGCATTCACGTCCCATCATCCGACTGCAGAAGAGCTCGGCTGATCCCGCGTTCGCAGGCGTCGCCGATTCCAGTAGACACAACAGCTTCGCCATTGGCCAGGAGCCACTCCGCCCAGACGGCCTGGTCGAACGGCTCCGGTCCAGGTCGCGCGGGTTGCGACCCCGGTAGGTGATCCGCCTCTCAGCCGCCGGATCACCGCGCCGGCAGCCAGTCGTGGCACTAGCGCCCACGCACCGTTTTCTGCGCCACCGCGCCGAGCCGGGCCAAGCGCAGGTCGCCAAGCGCGGTCAGCGCGTTGCCCATCCGATTGGTGACGAAACCGAGGGCGAGGCCGGTCTCCGGGTCCGCGTACGCCCCCGACCCGCCGACCCCGTAATGGCCGAACGCGGCCCTGGGCTGGGACCGGTTCGCGATGAACACCGGGTGATAGCCGAGCCGCCAGTTCACCCGGGCGCCGAGGACATAGTCGCGTCCGAAGGTCTGCACCTCGCCCATCCGCTCGATGGTGTCGGAGGAAAGGAAGCGCCTGCCGTCGATGACGCCGTCGTTCGCGATCGCCGCATACATCTTCGCGAGTGCACGCGAGGTGAACACGCCGTTCCAGCCCGGCATCACCGCGTCGTGCACTATCGGGTCGCGGACCAGCTCATCGAACCCCTCCGGCATGCCTGCCTCCGCGAGCCCGTTGAACGGGCGCAGCCGCGTCATCACCGAGGAGGCCATGCCCCAGGACACTGCGCCGGGGCTGAGGTGCGGGAACAGCTTCGCGATCCGGTGCCGATGCTCGGGCGGTACCCGGTACCAGAACTCCTCGACGCCAAGCGGCTCCGCGATCTCGGTACGCACCACATCGGTGAAGGCACGTCCGGTCGCCCGCGCCACCGTCTCCGCGACGATCCACCCGTACGTGACCGCGTGGTACCCGGGGCCGCTGAGCCGGCGCGGGTCCGGCCGCGCCGCGGCGAGCGCGGCGACCACACGGTCGTAGTCGAGGAGCCCGGTCTTGCCCGGCACCAGCCCCCGGATCCGGTGCAGGCCCGCCCGGTGGGTGAGCATGTCCCGGATCGTGATCCGCTCCTTGCCCGCCGAGGCGAACTCCGGCCAGTAGGTCGCCACCGGTTCGTCGTAGTCGACGACACCGCGGTCGGCCAGCCGGTGCAGCACCGTGCTGGCCACGCCCTTGCCAGTGGAGAAGGACAACGCGACGGTGTCGCGCCGCCAGCGTCGGTCGCGGTCCGCCCAACCCGCCCAGATGTCGAGCACCAGTTCGCCGTTCACGTAGGCGGTCAGGGCTCCGCCGCCGTTGTTCGGCTGCCGGTACATCGCGAAGAACCGATCGGCCAACGGCAGGAATTGTGCGTCGACGTGCATCTCGGTCGGTGCGCTCCCGCCGCCCGCGGGCAGGCGGGAGCGACCGCCACGCCTACTCATGCCGGTCAGACCACTCCCGCACGCTTGGCTGCGGAGCGGAGCTGGAATGCCCCGGCCACGAACACGATTCCGAAGATGATGGCGAAGAAGCCGACCAGCCAGACGAGGCTACTGACGCCCTCGACCGGGAAGATGACCAGCAGCAACCCGAACAGGACCGCGAGGAGGCCGGCAATCAGGAGCCACACCCACTGTCCGCCGACGGATTTCACCTTGAACGAGCCCATGATCTCGAGGATGCCGACCAGGATCGCCCAGAATCCGATCACGTACACGGCCACGAGCACGGTGACCTCAGGCCACGCGAAGGCCACGATGCCGGCGAGCACGGACACGATGCCGCCGATCAGCCACCACACCCAGCCGGTGACGATCTTGCGCGCCTGGATCGACCGGACCACCTCGACGAGGCCGTCGACGATCGCGTACACGCCGAAGACGACCACCATCGCCCACACGGTGACGCCAGGCCAGACCAGCGCAACGATGCCGAAGATGACGGCGAAGATGCCGCGGATCAGCAGCAGCCACCAGATGTCCTTGCCGATCTGCAGCATTGCCTCGTTGCTGTCAACGATAGGGTTCTCCGTCATCGCATCCTCCGATGCTCGTGCGTGCCTGAACAGCTGATTCGGAGCCTAGTACCTCGACCTCGAAGTCTCTCGACGATTCACGCCGGATCCGTCGGGGGCGCGGGCGTGACGCTATTTCCGGTCCCTGTCCTTGCTCGGCTGCACCCGCTTCGGTTCGCCCGGCATCTTCGGGTACTGCGGCGGATACGGCATGTCGCCCAACCCGTTCGCCGCATCCCGCTCCGCCATTTCCAGCAGCGCGTCCAGCGAGTAGGCGATGTCATCGATCCGGGCGGCCGGGTCGCCGCGTCTGGCCACCAACTCGGGCACGGTGGCGATGGTGAAGTCGTCCGGCTCGACGTCCGGCAGTTCCGCCCAGGTGACCGGGGTCGACACCGTCGCCCGCGGGGTCTTGCGGACCGAGTAGGCCGACGCCACGGTCTTGTCCCTGGCCGTCTGGTTGAAGTCGATGAAGATCCGTTCGCCGCGTTCCTCTTTCCACCACGCGGTGGTCACGCGCGTCGGGTCGCGGCGCTCGATCTCCCTGGCCACCGCGATGGCCGCGCGGCGCACCTCGATGAAGTCCCAACGCGGTTCGATCCGGACGTACACGTGGACCCCGCGGCCGCCGGAGGTCTTCGGGAACCCGACCAGCCCCAGTTCCTCGAGCAGCGGTGCGAGGACATCCACCGCCACGGCCCTGGCCTCCTCGAACCCAGTGCCCGGCTGCGGATCCAGATCGATGCGCAGCTCGTCGGGCCGGTCGGGGTCGGCACTCCGCACCGGCCACGGATGGAAGGTGACATTGCCCATCTGCGCAGCCCAGACGATGTCGGCGGCGTGCCGCACCCGCAGCGCGTCGGCCGTGCGGCCGTTGGGGTTGGTGACCGTGCAGGTGTCCAGATACTCGGGCCGCTTGGCGGGCAGTCGCTTCTGGTAGATCTCCTCGCCCTCGATACCGTCCGGGAAGCGCTGCAGGTGCGTTGGCCTGTCCCGGAGGGCGGTCATGATCCCGGACCGTCCGCCGTCGAAGAGCGCGATGGTCCGGTAGTACTCGACCAGATCACGCTTGCTGCCGCCCTCCGCGCCGAGCTGCGGGAAGTAGATCTTGTCGGGACTCGAGAGCCGGACCGCGATGCCGTCCACGTCGAGTTCCATGGCCGGTGCCTTTGCCGCCATCAGTCCTCCCCCGCCAACACATCACTCAGGTCGTAACGCACCGGGACCTCCAGTTGCTCGTAGGTGCATTCACGCGCCTCGCGGTCGGGCCGCCATCGCAGGAACCGCGCGGCGTGCCGCAATCGATCCCCCTCCATCTGGTCGTACGCCACCTCCACCACCAGCTCCGGACGCAGTGGTACCCATTGGCGATCCTTGCCCGCCGACCACCGGCTGGCCTCGCCGTCGTACACCACGTCCTCACCCTCGCGGTAGGGCTGCAGCAACTCGAGCATCTCGATCCGCTTGGCCGCGGTGAACGCGGAGGCCCCTCCGATCATGTGCAGCTCGTCGCCGTTGTAGAGGCCGAGCAGCATGGATCCGATACCTGGCTGGCTCTTGTGTGGCCGATAGCCGATCACCACACAGTCCGCGGTCCGGGCGTGCTTCACCTTGATCATCTCGCGCTTGTTCGGAAGATATTGCCCCGCAAGCTTCTTCGCGACCACTCCGTCGAGCCCGGCGCCCTCGAAGGCGTGGAACCACTCCTGGGCGAGCGCGGCGTCGGTGGTGGCGGTCGTGACGTGGCAGGACGGGCCGCCGCCGACATGGTCGAGCAGGATGTCGCGACGCTCGCCGAACGGCCGCTTCGTCAGGTCCTCGTCCCCCAGCGCGAGCATGTCGAATCCGATCAGCTGCGACGGAGTCCGCTCGGCCAGCAGGGTGACCCGACTCTCGGCCGGATGGATCCGCTCCGACAACGCCTCCCAGTCCAACCGGGTGCGGCCATCGATCTCGCGCGGCACCACCAGCTCACCATCGAGCACACAACGGACGGGCAGCTCGGCCCGCGCCGCCGCGATCATCTCGGGAAAGTAGCGGCCCAGGTCCTTTCCGCTCCGGGAGCTCAGGACCACCTCGTCACCGTCACGAAAGACGATGGCGCGGAATCCGTCCCATTTCGGCTCGTACGACCACACCGGCTCCTCGCCGTCGGGCTGAGTCGGGACCGCAGGCGCGGCCTTCGCCAGCATCGGTTGCAGGGGCGGTGTCAGCGGCAGCTCCACGCACCCATACTTGCGCACCGGGCCGGTATTGGCGAGGGAACGCGCCCTGGCCGCCGCCGATCCTCCAGCAGGCGCGGTCACGCGCCGCGCTCCCGTCGGATCGGCGCCATCGTCGGCACCGGTTCGGTGGTCAGGAATTCCAGGATGATCCGGTTGCAGAGTTCGGGCTTCTCCACCAGCAGGCCGTGCGAGGTACCCGGTACCACCGCGAGCTCGGCATTCGGCAGGCCGCGGTACAGCTCGAGCGTGTGCTCGAGGGTCACCTCGTCGTCGTCACCGACCATGACCAGCGTCCGGCCGGTGGCCCGTCGCAGGTCGTCCACGGTCAGCGTCGGCTCCTCGAGGTGCAGCCGGTTCAGCTTCGCGGCCACGACCGGGTGGTGCCCGGCACCGTCCGGTGACACCTCGGCGTACATGTCCGCGAGGAAGGCAGGCGACGGCTGGTCCGCATCCACGACCCCCGGTTCCCAGCCGTCCCGGTGAAAGACGCCCGCGACGCAGACCAGCCGCCGGACCAGGTCGGGCCTGCGCAGGGCCACCAGCAGTGCCACGGTGGCGCCGTCACTGCACCCGAGCAGATGGACAGGCGCGCGTGGGACCGATTCGAGGAACGCGATGGTGTCCCGGGCCATCAGGTCGAAGGTGATGGGACCGGGCGCGTCCGGCGTGTGTCCGTGACCGCGACGCTCGGGGGTGAACAGCCGAAACCGGCGGGCCAACCCGTCGATGTTCGGCCCGAAGGCGCGGGCGTCGACGCCGCCCGGGTGCAGCAACACGAGCGGATCGCCCTCGCCGTGCTCGTCGTACCAGGTGTTCAGGTCCCCCAGTCGCCCATAGCCCGCCACCGCCGGCCTCCCTCTGCATCAAGTCACGGCACCGCCGTGGTCGGCGTTGCCGTAACTATGACCACGCGGGGAGCCGGAACTCATCGGTCGGCGCGCGGGAACCCGCTCATTCGGCGTCGAGCCTGAACCCCAGTTTGAGGGTCACCTGGACGTGCCCGATGGCGCCGTCCTGGATGTGTCCCCTGGTGCCCACCACCTCGAACCACTCGAGATTGCGGACGGTCGTACTCGCCCGGGCCACCGCCTGCGCGATGGCGTCGTCGATCCCCTTGCTCGAGGAACCAACGACCTCGGTGACGCTGTAGACGTGATCGCTCATCGGTCTTCCTCACTCGTCGGTGACGGAAACTCCCCGACCAGCGTATGGCGGCCCCGCCGTCGACGGGAGGGGTTTCCCGGTGCGGACAGGACGAGCGGCGGCCGGGTCGGGGCCGGGTGATTCAATTGCACAATGACGCTCAACCGCCTCCAGCGTGGACTCGCCGCCGCGAGCCTGATGCTCGCCGCCCTCACGCTCGGCGCCTGCGGCAGCGACATCACCGGCCGGGCGGTGCCCGAGGCCGGCGGCGTCGTGGCCGACACCCTGTTGCCTGATGTACCGGAGGCGGACGCAGGGGGCACCGTCGAGATCGACGTCGAGATCGGCGAGTGCGTCGAGCTGACCGGCACGGTCGACGATGCGAACGTGGCGAAGGCCCCCTGCGGCAGCGCCCCGGCGAACTACAAGGTGATCGGTAAGGCGCCGACCAACGCGCAGTGCGTGAGCGATGCCGATTCCTACTACTACGAGACCCTGATGGGCGACGAGCAGGGCGCACTCTGCCTCGACATCGACTGGGTGGTCGGCGGGTGCATGGATCTGGCCGACGATCAGCCCATCCACATCGACTGTGCGACCCCCACCCGCGAGGGCGTCCGGGTGGCGGAGATCATCACCGACGTCACGGACGTCGAGAAGTGCTCCACCCCCAGCGGATTCGTCTACGACGAGCGCAGGTTCGCCGTCTGCACCGACGACCTGTAGCCGCTCCCTAGAGCCAGCCGCGGCGTTTGAAGATCGTGTACAGGGTGATACATGTGAGCGCCATCATCAGCAGCGCCATCGGGTAGCCGCCCACCCAGTGCAGTTCCGGCATGCTGTCGAAGTTCATACCGTAGACGGTGCCGATCAGCGTGGGGGCGAACAGGATTGCCGCCCATGCGGAGACCTTCTTGATCTCCTCGTTCTGTGCGTAGCTGGCCTGGGTGAGCGCCGACATCTCCTCGTTCTGGGTCTGCGACACCAGGGTCGCGTTCACCGTGAGGATGTTGCCGAGCAGCTGCCGGAACCCGTCCGCCCGCTCGACCACCGTGGTGGCGTGGTCGGTGACATCGCGCAGGTACTTCTGCAGTTCCTCGTCGGTGTTGTACTTCTCGAAACCCGCGGACAGCCCGCGCAGCATGTCGAGCAGCGGCTTGGTGGCGCGCTGGAACTCGATGACCTCGCGAGAGAGTTCGTAGATGCGCCGCGACACCTTCGGGTCGCCGCTGAAGACCTCGGTCTCGATCTCGTCGATGTCGTTCTGCAGTCCGGCGACGACCGGGGCGTACCCGTCGACCACCGCGTCCAGGATCGCGTAGAGCACCGCCTCCGGACCGAGCTTGAGCAGCTCCGGGTCGTTCTCCATTCGTCTGCGCACCGCGGAGAGGTCCGGCGATTCGCTGTGCCGCACCGTGATCACGAACGTCGGACCACAGAAGACGTGCAGTTCGCCGAAGTCGACCCGCTCGGTCTCGTCCAGGTAGCGGGCGGCCCGCAGCACCACGAACAGCGTGTCGCCGTAGCGCTCGAGCTTGGGTCGCTGATGCGCGACGATGGCATCCTCGACCGCCAGCTCGTGCAGCCCGAACTGCTTGGCTGCGGCCTGCAGCTGCTCCTCGTCCGGCCGGTACATCCCGATCCACGCCATGGACGACTCGTCCGGCAGGCTGCGCAGTGCCTCGGCCAGGCTGGCAGGCGTCTCGATCCGGGCGCCGTCGCGGTAGACCGCACTGTTGACCACGCTTGCCTCCACCGGCACCACGGCAGGGGCGGGCGGCGTCGGATGCGGTGCCATCGAGTGCTCGGGGACGATCAGATCGCTCGAGGGGTTGGCGGATCGGCTGGGAAGCAGCGGACGGAAGGGTCGCTTTTCACGCATGAGGGCGGCTTTCGCATGAGTCGGATGCACGGGCGCGTGCCGCGGACTGGAGCGGCGCGGGTGTGATCGGAGAAGTCGCCTGGCGTGGGCAGAGGGTGCCCGACGGGGCTAGCGGCGACTTCGGTAGGTACTCGGAGGTTGGCTCTTCACGGCAAGCCACACCTCCTCTTCCCTCGACTCTTTCGGACCCCGATACCTTACTCCCCCGAACACACCCTCGGCACACGTGCGCAATTCACCCCGCCGGGGGCGCCACAGCGTGCACACTTGTCCTGCGTTCAACGGACAAGATTGTTTAACCGAAACTGAACGCTTGGGTCACTCGCCACATTAGGCTCCGCGCCATGACCACAACCATCAGCGCACCCGGCGGCCTCAAGCGGCTGACCACTGCCTTTGGCGGCGCGATACTTGCACTGTTCCTGGCAGCGTTCGGTGCACTGGTGATGCCCGCAGCCGCGCACGCCGACCCCACTTCCCTTCAGTACTCCGCGGACAACTCGGTCTGGGGCGACATGTCCCTGATCCCCGACTTCCACGGCGAGCTGATCCCCGGCGGAGAACTCACCACCACCTTCTACGCCAAGAACCCGACCAGCCAGGGCGGCACCCTTCAGGTGTACCTCGGGAACTGGACTAAGACCGCCCCGGACATGCAGGCGTACGTGCGCGTGGAGGTCAACGACGCCTCGGGCGCCATCGTGGACCTCACCAACAACCTGGCCGCGCCGGGCACCGAGCTCCAGTCGACCCACCTCGGCGCCGGGCAGACCGCCAAGGTGATGCTGGTGGTCGGCATGCCCGCCGGGGCAGGCAACGAGTCCCAGAACCAGTCGGTCAACCCGGACTTCGCGCTCGACTTCGAGCAGGACGCCGCGGCGGTCGCAACCACCACCACGCTGACCGGACCGGCCACCGCCAACTCCACCACCGCGTTCGAGCTGACCGCGACCGTGGCCCCGGCCGGCGCAACGGGCACCGTCCAGTTCAAGGACAACGGCGCCATCATCGGTAACCCGGTGCCGCTGACCAACGGTGTCGCGAAGCGGACGCAGACCCTCACCACCGCGGGCGCGCACAGCATCACCGCCGTCTACAACGGCGCCGACGGCTTCATCGCCTCCACCTCCGAGGTCCTCACCGTCACCGTCACCACCACCCCGGTCGAGCCGGGCACCGGCTCCGCCGGATCCTCCTCCGGCTCGCTCGGCGATCTGGGCAGCATCTTCGGCTCGTAATCGGCCGAGCCCCAGGGCTTCACCGCAAAACGCCCCTCCCCGTCAAGGTGGGGGGCGTTTCGTGTGCGCTCCGATGGTTGCGCTTACCGGTCATCGCTCTATCGCCATGACTGTTCAAGGGAAATCCGGTCGGGCAACACCCTTGCCATAGAACATATGTTCGATTAGGCTTCGAACATGGATCTCGACGAGATGCTCACCGCGCCACCGGATGTGGCCGCGTGGCAGCTCGCAGACACCGAGCTCCTGAGGCTGATTCCCGAGCTCTCGCTGCGGATGCGGCAGCTCGAGGCGCTACGGGTGCGGTTGATGCATCAGGTCGATCAGCGGTGCGTGGCCGAACAGGTCGGGGCCTCCTCCCCCGGCAACTGGCTCGCCGGCGCGGCCACCATGACCCCCGGCCAGGCCAACAGGATCGTCAAGCTCGGACGGGAGCTGTCGAAGCATCCGGAGGTGGCCGCCGCGTTCGACGCCGGTGACACCGACTGCGACCAGGTCCGGGTGATTGTCGAACTCTTGCACAAGGTGCCCGACCCCGATGCCCCGGCACGCAGCGACGACAACGTCGCAACCGAGACCGATGCGGACGGCGGCGGTGTCGATGACGGTGAGAATGTGTTCGACATCGTCGGAACCGACGCCACCCGAACCGAGGCCTGCGGCCGCTACCTCCTCTACGCCGCCCGCACCGAAGACTCCACCACCCTCGCCCGCCGAGCCAAGGCACTCGATCAGATCCTCAACGGCGACAAGAAGA
>NZ_QAOZ01000020.1:0-140025 GCF_003050885.1 Rhodococcus sp. OK611 | reverse complement strand
CGCGACCGCCACCGCCACCTTCGGGGGCGACGGCGCGGGCCCGCCTGGATGCCCTGGTTGGGGCCGATCTCCCTCGACCTCGCCGCCCAGATCTCGTGCGACGCCGACATCACCCCCATCGCCATGGACTCCGACGGCAACCCGATCGACGTCGGACGGACCACCCGCCTGATCCCCCGCAGACTCCGCCGCGCCCTGAACGCACGTGACTGCGGCTGCGCCTTCCCCGGCTGCGGACGACCCGCCGCCTGGACCGAAGGCCACCACATAATCCACTGGTCCAACGGCGGACCCACCAACCTGTCAAACCTGGTACTGCTCTGCCGCTTCCACCACACCACCATCCACCGCGGCGACTGGACCGTCCACATCAGCAAAGACGACAGCCATCCGTGGTTCACCCCACCCACCTGGATCGACCCCAGGCGACAACCCATGCCGGCACACAACCGGCGCAACCAACTCACCTTCGCCGCCTAAAGGCGAAACCACCGGGCACCGCCCGACACCACCCCGAAACGGGAGGCGTCGGCGCGGTGCCCGCCGCGCGTTCGGGGGAGTGATGGCGGCCTCGCCGTCGAGTTGACCGCCTGGATGCAGACCCTCGCCCTCACCGAGACCGAAGCCCCGCAATGGGATCCGAAAAAGTCACGACTGCGGCAGTTTTCGATCGCGGATGGATCGTCCGACATGCCCGGCGAACCCACCTGAGACGGTCTGCGTACGTACCGTAGCGACACCGGATCGAGGCTGCCCTTGTGCCAGGATCGGCGCTTGTTCCGTCCCAGCCTGACTAGTTTGAACCGGCCCTTACAGGCCGACACGGATATCACCGGAACTCGTGGAACGCGGCCGTCAAACCCGGCTACCTCGGGTGCGTGATCGGCTCACCTCACACGCGGTAGCGGCGAGCGTCGGCGATCGGATGAGACCCGACCCATTCGGAGGTGCGGGTGAGCCCGTCGCGCAGGGAGACCTGCGGGACCCAGTCCGTCAGCTCCCGCACCCGCCTGTTGTCCGACAACAGCCGATGGACCTCGCTCCCCGCGGGGCGCTGGCGTGAGTCCTCCGTGGTGATCGATGCGGAGGAACCCGAGATCTCGATGAGCAGACCGATCAGGTCGCGGATCGAAATCTCCTTGCCGGTGCCGAGATTCAGCGTCTGGCCCAGTGTCCGCTCGGACTCGCCGATCGCCATGAAGCCGCGAGCGGTGTCCTCGACATAGGTGAAGTCTCGGGTCGGGGTCAGCGCGCCGACGGCGATCTCCTCTGCGCCGGAGTGCAACTGGTGCAGGATCGCCGGGATCACGGCGCGCGTCGATTGTCGCGGGCCGAAGGTATTGAACGGGCGGCAGACCGAGACCGGCGTGTCGAACGAGTGGAAATGCGACAGCGCGACCATGTCCGCGGCGATCTTCGATGCCGAGTAGGGCGACTGCGGTTGCAGCGGGTGCGCCTCGGAAATGGGCACTTCTCTCGCGGTTCCGTACACCTCGCTCGTCGATGTGTGGACAACCCGTCGCACCTCGCGTCGGCGCGCGGCGTCGACGATGTTCTGGGTGCCCAGCACATTCGTCTCGAGATAGGTCAGGGGAGCCTGGTAGCTGTAGGGGATTCCGATCAGTGCCGCGAGGTGGAAGATGGTGTCGACACCCTCGGCGGCATCGAGGACCTGTCCGCTGTCGCGGACATCTCCCGCGATCATCTCGATATCGTCCAGGTGTTCCGACAGGAAGCCGGCCGGCGCGTAGGGCTTGTAGTGCGCCAGCACCCGTACCTCAGCGCCCTGCGTGAGCAACTGTTCGACCAGGCTGCTGCCGATGAAGCCCTCTCCGCCGGTGACCAAGACTCTTCTGTCGGACCAGAATTCATTCACGGGTACACCCCTTCGTTTGATGTGCTCAGCGTTTGATGTGTTCATGCGTTGACGACGTCGCGTGCCGCGGACTTGTGACCGCCGAGCTGCCGGATCCAGTTCGCCACCGTTCGCGCGGAGTCATTCATTCCCGGATGGGTGGCGTGTTCGACCGTGGCGCGCCCAGTGGCGTCGCCGACCAGGTCGTCGATTGATCGCGCCAGGGTTGCCGGGCTCAGGTCACCGTCCGCCAGCATCCTGGCGGCGCCGCGAGCCACGAGGGCTTGCGCGTTGTGTCGCTGATGGTCACCGATCGCGTGTGGGTAGGGCACGAGGACGCTGGGCACGCCCACATGGGATATCTCGGCGACGGTGATCGCGCCTGCCCGTCCGACGAAGACATCGGCGCCCGCGTACACCAGGTCCATCCTGTCCAGATACGGCAGCACCAGCACGTTGCCGAGGCCTTCGACCGCTGCGGACGCCGTCGCGAAATGCTCGGGCCCCGCTTTCACGATCAGGCGGACGTCGTCGCGGTCGCGCCACTGGCGCGCGAGCGACAGCGCGGTATCGGTCAGCCGGCGAGATCCGAGGCTGCCGCCGCACACGACCACGAGTTTCTGGCCCGGTTCCGCGCCGAAGACGGTTCGTGCCTGATCGCGAATCGCCCACTTGTCGAGCCGCGCGATCTCACGCATCAGCGGTGTGCCGACCACCCGAACCTCATTGCGGGTGAAGGCGCGAGCCGCCTCCGGGAATGCCACCGCCACCCGGGACGACAGGAGCGCGCTCAGGCGGTTTGCCCGTCCCGGCACGGCGTTGGACTCATGAATCAGGGTCGGGACGCCCGCGATGCGGGCGGCCAGCACGATCGGCAGGCTGGGATATCCGCCGGTGCCGAAGACGACGTCGATGCCGAGCTCACGGATCTGTCTCGCGCACTGGGCGCTGGCTCGTACGAGTCGTGTTGCCGCCCTCGCGCTGCCGCGCATGCCGGTCAGTCCGTCGACCTCGGCGGTATGAAGTCGGTAGCCCGCCGCGGGCACGAGTGTTTCTTCGAGTCTGCCCTTGGCGCCGAAGAAGTCGATCTGAACGTCGGTGTCTTCGCGCAGAGCCTCGGCGACGGCAAGACCGGGATAGATGTGTCCACCGGTGCCGCCCGCGCCGATGGCGACTCGAAGCGTCGATCGCGGTTCGAATGTCATGTCCGCACTGTGCGCGACGGAGATTAGAGCTCCGTTAGATCTCGGATCGGGCGGGCAGTGATCGCGGCCGGGCCGAGCAACGAAAGCGCCCGGCGGCCTGGAACTTCCAGGCCGCCGGGCGCTTCGCGAAACGAGTGGACAGTCTCACCACGCGTTCAAGGTGTTCAGGATCTGGGGGCGCGCCTTCCACAGTTCGGCGGACCAGTATTGCCACGAGTGGGTGCCGTTGGCCGGGAAGCTGTATGTGGCCGGGATGCCCATCGAGTTCAAGCGGAACTCGAAGGCGCGGGTGTTGGCCAGCGCCAGTGCCTCGAGTCCCATGCCCGCCGCGGTGTTGAAGTACTCGATCGGGGCGTTCGGCTGATCGTAGGGGCCCGGAAGACCGCTGGCCGCATAGACATACATGGACAGGCCGCGCAGCTGCTCGGCCTGGACGAACGGGTCGTTGCGCAACCACGCGGGCGACCAGGGCGGGCCCCACATGGAGTCGACGTTGTAGCGACCGGCATCGAGCATCGCGACGCGGATGGCCTCGCGCATGCCCGGTGCGGACAGGTTGAGGTAGCCCGACAGGGAGCCGGCGAAGGTGAACTGGTCGCGATGGTGCGCCGCGAGCGTCATCGCCGCGGAGCCACCCATCGACAGACCGAGCACGCCGTTGTTGTTGCGGGAGACCCCGCGGGTCTCGAGGTAGTTCGGCAGGTCGCGGGTCAGGAAGGTCTCCCACTTGTAGGTGGTCTGCTGTCCGTTGAGGTTCGACGGTGCCATCCAGTCGGTGTAGAAGCTGGACTCGCCGCCGACCGGCATCACCAGGGTGACGTTGTCGTTGCGGAACTGGTCGAGCGCGTTGGTCTCGAACGTCCACGCGTTGCGATCGTCACGCGCCCTCAGACCGTCGAGCAGGTACAGCGCGGCATTGCCGCCGCGGGAGGCCCATTGGATCTGCACCTTGATCGGGCCCATCTCCGAGGGGACCCACACTTCCTCGTACCCACCCGACGGCGCGCGGTGCGCGACGGGCGCGGCGCCCGCGGTTGCCTGACCCGAGATCCCCGCGAGCATCGCGCCCGCGAGCAGCGCCGCTGTGACGGTGAGCAGGCGTTGGAGAAGTCGGTTGGTCCATTGTGGTCTGGCAATGCTCATCAAAACTACTGGGTTCCGTCCTGTCCGTGCGATGTGCAGCGGCCGCCCCAGCGGAGAGTGGCGCCGCCCCGACCCACATCGGGCACGAAGGTACGGACGAATTATTAGCGAACCTTAAGAAATGGAAGCACTCCTGGGGCAACCCGAAATCGGCGAGTTCTACATCACAAGGGGTGGCACGGTTGCCTCGTCGGATCGGAAAGCGAGGTGGCGATCCGGACCTACTGATGCCCGGCGTGCAGGCACTCGTCGAACAGCGTCCGCACCTCGTCGACGTGCTTGTCGAGAGTCTCCACGGTCCAGTTCTCGGTGCTCACCGGCTCCAGCACGTCCACATACACCGTGCCCGGATGCGCCACAAGTGAGTTGCGCCACATCAGTTCTCCGGCGTTGTGGATGACGATCGGCACGATCGGCACCCCCGCCTGGATCGCCAGGTGGAAGCCGCCCTTCTTGAACCGGCCGAGGCGCGGCGTCACCGTCCGGGTCCCCTCCGGCGAGATCGCGATCGAGATGCCCGACTTCAGCTTGTCCACCGCCGGCGCCAGCGCGGCCTTCGCCTTCTCGCTGTCCGACCGGTCGATGTACGCCACGTCCAGCAGCGCGCCGATCGGCACGAAACGCGGATCGCGGGACGCCTCCATCTTCGCCACCCCGGTCACGTCGCGGCGGATCACCCCGCCGACGATCAGCATGTCCAGCGAACTGGTGTGATTGAACATGAACACCGCGGGCCGATCGCTCCACGCGTTGTCCTTGCCGCTGATCTTCACCGAGACCCCGCAGATCGCCAGGGCCAGGTCCGGGCCGAAGGTGCCGACGAGGTTCGCCGCGCTCTGCCGGTTGCGCAGCAACAGCCCGGCCGCGCCGCCCGCCACGGCCGTCGCCATCAGCGCGCCCACCGCGGTGGAGGTCCGCAGCACCGACACCGGATCGGCGCCGAGCTGCGGCTTGCGCAGGTTCACCACCGGCCAGCCCTTCCGCTGGGCGACGCCGGTCAGCTTGCGGTCCGGGTTCAGGGCCACCGGATGGCCCACCGACTCCAGCATCGGAATGTCCTCGCCGCCATTGGAGTACGCGAAGCTGCGGGACAGATCGGCCTCCTTCCGCTCGGCATACGAGCGCAGCGCGTCGGCCTTCGCCTGCCCCCACAGCGGCGGCGTGCTCAGCTCGCCGGTGAGCATCCCGTCCACCACCTCCGGTTCCGTCGACAGCACGTCCGCGATGTCGAGGTCCGCCGCCACCCACTGGGCTTGGTACGGGGTGGCGGAGGTGGCCATCACGATCGTGTGGCCGGCGCTCCGGTGCGCGGCGAGCAACCCGCGGACCTCCGGGTAGATCATCCCGGCGATCTCCTGCCGGAACAGCCGCTGCCCCCACTCGCGCAGCTCGTCGTCCATCCGCCCGGCCAGGGCCTGGACCCCGATCCGCATCAGCCCGCCGACGTCGGCGCCGCGGAACTGGGTGTCGATCGCCGCGCCGGTGGTGCGCAGCAGCTCGGCGAGGCTGATGTCGAAGCGGCGCAGCCGATCCCGGTACACCACGCTCGCGGAGTAGCCGCTGATCAGGGTGCCGTCCAGGTCGAACGCGGCGAGGGTCCGCGGGCCGGGCTCGGCGGCGGCGATGGCCTCGTGCAACGCGTCCACATCGCTCACAGATCACGCTCCTTGGGCGAAGTGCTGGGCTCCCGGAACTGGTCGAGACGCCCCTGGGTGAGGCCGCGGATGTGCCGTATCCGGGCGACCAGGGTGCGGATCTCGGCGGCGAATGCCGTCCGCCGCCGTGCCAGGTCGCCCTCGGCGTCCCCGTCGGCGGCCTCGACCAGATTGCGGTTGCGCGCCAGTTTCAGCGCGGTGCCGAACAGCTCGCTCGAGATGGACTCGCTGCTGGCGATCTGCTGGCGCAGCCGCCGCTGCTCGGCCAACGCGAGACACGTTGTGATGAAGTCCTTCTCGTCGAACTTCCCGGACAATGGGGTGTGGACCAGCTGATCGGCCACCACCTCGTACGCCTCCAGGAACGGTTGCAGGACCCGGTGCGCCAGGTAGGGGCGCACCCGGTCGAGCATCTTCTCGGCCAGCTTCGGATCATCGAGGTTGCTCTGCCACGTCGGGTCGAGCAGGCCCATCTCCCGGCGCATGTCGTGCTCGAAGGTGTCCCGGTCACTGAAGAAGAACTCGAACTTGAGCAGATCGCGGATCCGCTTCGCCTCGATCCAGCCGTCGACCTCCAGGTTGCCGTACTGCGCTTCGATGGCGCCCAGCAGCACCAGCTCCGTGATCGCCCGGACCACGAAGAAGTGGATGGTGTTGTTGCGGTAGAACGCCGCCACCAGGTGCTGGTCCTTGCCGAGGTAGTAGACGCGCGTGCCGCCCTTGTCGAAGCACTGCAGCACACCGGATTCCACGTGCGTGTCCAGGGCCTTGCGGTACACCTGCGGGTTCTGCAGGTCCACACCGCCTGCGGTCGGTAGCGAGCGGGCGGAGATGTAGTCGACCAGTGGCGTGAGGATGAAGGCCAGCTCGGGGACGGTGAGCGCGCGGTCCTCGATGCCGAGGAAGGCGAGCATGACCAGTGACGACACCGTGATCGGGGTGACCTCGTTGATCCGGTGACAGACCTCGAACGCGGTCTTCTGAATGGCCAGGCGCAGGTCCTTCTCGCCGCCGAGCGACTCGGCGAGCGAGAGCGGCCGGCCGACGGTCACGTGCGCCACGCCGTGCCGCTTGCCCTGGGCTCGCACGTAGCCGACCATCCAGCGCAGGCTCTCCTTCGTCTTCGCCTCGCCGTGCGCCTCGGCGGCCATCGCGCTGACCTCGTAGAGCTGGTCGTAGGTGAGCGAGACCGGTACCAGGTAGACGTCCTTGATGCCGCTGGATTGATAGGCCTTGGTCAGATAGGTGAGCAGCCCGAAGCGAGGTGGCCGCAGCTTTCCGGTGCGGCTGCGTCCGCCCTCGATGTACCACTCGAGGTTGAACCGCTTGATCAGCAGATAGCGCATGTACTCGCGCAGCGTCCACTTGTAGACCTCGTCGCCGTCGAACTTGCGGCGGATGAAGACGGTGCCGCTGCGCCTGCTGATGGGCCCGATCGGCCAGAAGCTGACGTTCAGCCCGCCCATCACGTGATTGAGGGGCAGGTCGTTCGCGAGCAGCGCCGGCCGCAGCACCAGCGGATCCAGGTACGAGCGGTGACTCGGCAGGAACACCAGCGAGTGCTCCCGGTTCAGCTCACGCAGTTCCTCGAACCGTGAGGTGTCGACATCGAGCCGGTAGGCGCGGGAGAAGTAGCGGCCCAGCCGATCCCACAGGGCGATCGCGCGCCTGCTCTGCGCGGCCACCATCTCGCCCAGCGCCTCCCTGGCCCGCTTGTCGACGTCGGCCAGCGGGAGGTTCAGCCGCAAGGACAGGTCGCTGATGCCGGCGTGGAAGCGGGCGGTGTCGGTGATCTCCTCGGTCACGAACCGCGACACCTTGTACTGATTGCCGAGCAGGGCGCGCTCGGACCGTTCCAGCGCGAGGGCGGCCTGCCTGCGGATGTATTCCGGCAGCGAGCCGCCGCCGCTCTCGTCGAGCCTGCGCTTGAGGTCGCTGAGGGGGGCGGGCTCGCCCTCGATCACCTGGCAGCGCGCCGGGTCGCTGCGCAGCACCCGCCGCTGTGCGCCGTGGCCCGGGTGCAGCGGATCCCTCGGGGACAGCGCATCCCGCAGTCCGGGTCGATGCCCGTTGTCGGGCGGTGGCAGCCACACCACGCGCACGGGGGTGAGCATCGGGTCGTCCTGCCTGCGGGTGAGCTCGGCCAGCGACTGGCTGCCGATCGGCACCGCGGTCGCGGGCTGCCCGGTGTCGGTGGGGCGGCGGCTGAGCCACGACCGCAGCACGTCGTCCTCGGCCGCCGTCACGGTCTCGGTGAGATAGACCCGAGGGTGCTGCGTGCTCGTCATCGTTGCGTCCCTTCGTTCGGGCCGGCCAGTGCGATAACCTCGTCCAGGCTCTCCTGCAGGCAGCGCATGAACAGTTTGGGAGCGGTGACCGCTGCGGTGTCGAGGTTGACCCCGATGCAGCAGGTGCCCACGTGCGAGACCAGGGTTGCCATCACCGCGCAGCCGGGTGCGGGACCGAACGGGAACATCCGCTCGATCCGGGCCCCCGCGAGATACACCGGGACCGGGACGCCCGCGACGTTGCTGGCCTGCAGGTCGAGGCCGGTGGACTGGGACAGGTACCACTCGGCGAGCAGCCAGTTCGGCAACCGCTTGAGCACGGGAGCGGCGAGGTCGATCGCGTCGATCGCCGGTTCCTCGCGCAGTCCGAGGACGATGGCGCGCACCTTCTTGATCCGCTCGACCGGGTCCGCCTCGGCGGCGGGCCCGGCGAACCGGACGGCCGCGAACCGATTGCCGCCCGAGGGGTCCGAGGCCGCCCGCATGTTCACCGGCATGCCCATCGGGATCGGGCCGATCTGCTGGCCGTGGGCCTGCGCGTAGCGGCGGAAACCGCCGAGCAGCGCGGCGACGTACGCGTCGTTGATCGAGCCGTGCGCGGCGCGGGCGGCGGCCTTGAACTCGGGCAGGCCCACCTCGAGTACGCCGAACCAGCGACCGAGCCCACGCCCGCGCAGCAGTGGCAAACCCGCCGCCGGGGGAGGGGTGACGATGCGGCGCAGCGAATTGGCATAGCCGAGTGCGTCGCTCGCGGCGCCGATCGGGTCGGCGAGGGCGCCCACCGCGGCCCTGGTCGCGCCCGTGATGAGCCCGGTGATCCGGCCGGGCGCCTTGCGCACCTCCGTCATTACGTCCTGGCCGAGCGCCTCGAAGTGGGAGAGGTGCTCGGGCGGCGCGGGCAGCCGGTCCGGCTTGTTGGGGCTGGGCGCGGACCGGCGGCTGTGCAGCAGCGTCATCATCCGGATGCCGCCCATGCCGTCGGTCATGCTGTGGTGCGTCTTGACGACATACACCGCGCGGCCGTCGTCGAGGCCCTCGATGAGCATCGCCACCCACGGCGGCCGAGCCTTGTCGAACGGCTCGGTGCCCATGTGCCTGCAGATCCGCAGCGCGTGGTTGAAGTCGGCAGGCGCAGGCAGCCGGATGCGCCGCAGGTGATAGCCGAGATCGAACTCGGGGTCCACCGACCACACCGGGTTGCCGAGACCGAAGGCGGGCTCCACCGCGCGCATCCGGATCCGGGGGACGATGTGCGAGGCCCACTCGTGCGCCCGCACCAGGCGATCCCAGTCCGGCGGGCGATCGAGGAGGTCGACCGCGACGATGGGGGTGCGCAACCGTGGCTGGGACTCCTCCATCCGCCACATGCCGGTCTCGAGATCGGACATCGACCGGTCCCAGCCGTCCGCGACGGCGGACAGGTCGACGTCGACCGCGCTCGGTGGTATCTGCGGAACGCCGTCGGTCATGCCCGCACTCCCTCGGTCGTCGAGTCCTCCCGCGGTTGGCTACTCCCGGCGCAGAGCCTGCGGAGCGCCCACAAAGCCAGTGTGGACCCGTGAGGTGGGGGACGCACAGGGTTTCGTGGCCCCGGTGGCCACTGGTACGGGTGGTTGCTCGGCGACCCGGATGTTCTCGTTCCAGCGCGCGGGTCCCTCCCCGAGTGACCGCGTCATCATCCGGTGGGCTCTACGCTGTCAGTGCCGACACGTCGAGGTCGGTTTGACCACTTGTTTAACGGTAGGTGATGCGCACTACACATGTGGTGACCTGGTGATATATGGCGAGAGTGCGAGTTCGGGACTGCTCGGCGGCTCCGGGCGATCACGCTCGGCACCTCAGTTGGTCGGGCGTTCATCCGATCGGCCGCGCCGCGACACATGCATCGCCTAACGTGCACATGTAGTTGCTCTATTGAGGGGTCGGATTTTGTCGTTGGAACGCGGGCCCGTCGGGGGTCAGGGTGCTGCAGGCTCCACCGAGGAGCGCTCAACCTCCAGGGGTGAGTTGTTTCCACTTTCGGCAGCTCAGCGTGGTATTTGGTTTGCGCAGCACCTGCTCGGGGACGTGCCGATCGCGATCGCGCAGTACGTCGAGATCGTCGGCGACCTCGACATCGAGGCCCTTGCCGATGCCGGCGCCACCGCCGCCCGTGAGATGGGCACCGGCATGCTCCGCATCACCGAGGTGGACGCCGAGCCCTTCCAGCAGATCGACCACTCCCTGCGGGACCGGATGGCGCAGGTCGATTTCCGCGGCGACGAGGATCCGCACGCCGCGGCCCAGGCCTGGATGCGTGCCGAGTACAGCGCGCCGATGGACCTGCTCTCGGACCGGCTGATCGAGTCGGCGACCCTGCGCGTCGGCGACGACCATTACTACTGGTACTCCCGCATTCACCACATCGCGCTCGACGGCTTCGGTGCGATGACCTTCATGGGCCGCACCGCCGAGCGGTACACCGCGATCGTCGAGGGCCGCGAGCCCGACGAGCTCAGGGCCACCGCGCTGCCCGACATCAGTGCCGAGGAGGCGACCTACCGTTCGTCCAGCCGGTTCGAGAAGGACCGCGAGCACTGGGCGGAGCGGGCGCGCGACCTGCCGCCCGCGATCAGCCTGTCCGGCCGCACGGGCCCGGTCGGGCCCTCGTCCCTGGTGATCAGCGGCCCCCTGCCGGCCGCGGCCGAGGCCGCCGTCGCGCGCGTCGCGGACCGTCAGCCCGGTGCCTCGCTGGCGACGGTCGCGGTCGCAGCCGTCGCCGCGTACCTGTCCCGACTGACCGGTGAGGACGACATCGCGCTGAGCCTGCCGGTGTCCGCCCGCACCACCGCCAAGCTCCGTCGCTCCGGCGGCATGGTGTCCAATGTCGTGCCGCTGCGGCTGGCGGTGGCCGACGACACCACCCCGACCGATCTGATCGGCGCCGTCGCGCTCGAGCTGACCGGCGCGCTGCGACACCAGCGGTACCGGCACGAGGACATCCGGCGCGACGCCGGGTCGGGCGGGGCCAGGCGCGGCTTCTTCGGACCCGCGATCAACATCATGATGTTCCACAGCGAGATCCGGCTCGGTGAGCTGATCGGCCGCCTCAACGTGCTCACCACCGGGCCCGTCGAGGACATCTCGGTCAACATCTACCCGAGCGTGGCGGGCAGCCACGCGCACATCGACTTCGAGGCCAATCCCAATCTGTATTCGGAGGAGGAACTGCGCGGGCACCACGCACGTTTCCTCGAGTTCTTCGCGGCCTTCGCCGCGGCCGAGCCCGACGCAGCCGTCACGGCCCTCGAGGTGCTGCACCCGGACGAGTACGCCGACCTGGTGCCGTTCCGCGGTCCGGCGGCCCTGTCCGCCCGCACGCTGCCGGACCTGCTGACGGCAGGGTTCGCCGCGAACCCGGGCGGCATCGCGATCTGGACGACGGAGACCGAGGTCAGCTACCGGGAGCTCGAGGCCAAGTCGAACCAGCTCGCGCGGCTGCTCATCGATGCCGGAGCGGGGCCCGAGACCTTTGTCGCGCTTGCGTTCTCGCGTTCCGCCGACGCGCTGGTCGCGTGCTGGGCGGTAGCGAAGGCGGGGGCCGCGTTCGTCCCGATCGACCCGAAGCTGCCCGCCGACCGGATCGGCCACATGCTCGACGACTCGGGTGTGCTGCTCGGACTCACTGGTGCGGACCGGGTCTCGCTGCTGCCGGATTTCGTCGACTGGATCGTCCTCGACGACAGCGCCGTCCGGCGCCGGTGCGAGTCGCGTTCGGCGTCACGGATCTCCGACGCCGACCGAGTGGCGCCGCTCGTGGTGGAGAACACCGCGTACATGATCTACACCTCCGGCTCCACCGGTGTGCCGAAGGGCGTGCTCGTCACCCACTCGGCGCTGGTCGACTTCGCCGCCGGCTCCCGCGACGAGCTGCGGGTCTCCGCTGCCTCGCGGGTGCTGCGGTTCTCCTCCGCCAGCTTCGACGCCTCCGTCTTCGAGATGATCCAGGCGTTCAGCGCGGGGGCGACCATGGTCGTCGCGCCTGAGCAGATGTTCGGTGGCGACGAACTCGCCGAACTGTTGCGGGAGCAGCGGGTCACCCACATCTTGTCGGCGCCGACCCTGCTCAGCACCGTCGAGACGAAGGGTCTCGAACACCTCGAGGCCGTGGTGGTGGGCGGCGACATCTGCACCCCCGACCTGGTCGAGCGGTTCGCGGAGGTCTGCCGTTTCACCAACAGCTACGGTCCGACGGAGACCACCATCGTCATCACCACCGGCGATCCGCTCGACGGCAGCACGCCGATCACGATCGGCCGCCCGATCCAGGGCGCCGAGGTGATGGTGCTGGACCGCAAGCTGCGGCCGGTTCCGGTCGGCGTCGTGGGTGAGCTGTATCTGGCGGGCGCCGGGTTGGCCCGCGGCTACCATCGACGCCCCGAGTTGACCGCGGACCGGTTCGTGGCCAACCCCTTCGGTGCGCCCGGCTCCCGGATGTACCGCAGCGGTGACGAGGTCCGCTGGACCGCCGATCACCAACTCGACTTCGTCGGCAGATCCGATTTCCAGGTCAAGATCCGCGGCTTCCGGATCGAACTCGGCGAGATCGACGCGGCGCTGCTCGCCCAGGACGGCATCGACTTCGCCGTCACCATCGCCTACGAGACCGCCAGCGGCAGTACGGCCCTGGTTTCTTATGTGCGGCCGGAACCGGGCGTCGACATCTACCCGGGCGCCGTCACCGCGCAACTGGCGGAGTTCCTGCCCGCGCACATGGTGCCGGCCGCGGTGATGCCGCTCGCGCAGGTGCCGCTCACCTCGGCGGGCAAGCTGGACCGGCGGGCGCTACCCGAGCCGGTCTTCGGCTCGCGCGACCAGCAGTACCGGGCGCCGAGCACCGACGCCGAGCGGCTGATCGCGGGTGTCGTAGAGGAGGCGCTCGGTCTGGACCGGCTGAGCGTGGACGAGTCGCTCTTCGCGGTCGGTGCGGACAGCATCATCGCGATGCAGATCGTGGCCCGCACCCGTGCACTGGGACTGAGCTTCACCGCGCGGGAAGTGTTCGAACGCAAGACCGTTGCCGAGATCGCCAAGATCGCGGTGCCTGTGACCGCGGCGCCCGCCGTGGCGCTCACCGAGCTCGAGGGCGGGGGAGTCGGGTCGGTGGCGCTGACCCCGATCGTGACTTCGCTCCTCGATCGCGGCGACTTCGACGCCTTCTACCAGTCGGTGCTGTTGACCCTGCCCGAACAGGTCGACGGCGACCGGCTCGGGCGGGCGCTGCAGGCCGTCCTCGACCGGCACGACGCGCTCCGCTCACGCCTGCGCCGCGACGTCGGTGGTGACTGGGTCTTCGAGACCGGCGCGCCGGGAACAGTCGACGCGCCCGCGCTGATCACTCGCGTGGTGACGCCGAGTGTGCCCGGCAGCCCCGCCTTCGACGAGTTGGTCCTCGCCGAATGCGGCGCAGCCGCAGCGCGTTTGGATCCCACGGCCGGGGTCATGGTCCAGCTCGTGTGGCTCGACCCGCAGGAGTCCGCCGGCCGACTGCTCGTGGTGATCCACCACCTCTCCGTCGACGGGGTGTCCTGGCGGATCCTGCTCCCGGACCTCGCCACCGCCTGGACCCAGCTCGGCGCGGGCCTCGAACCGGAGCTTGCGCCGGTCGTCACCTCGCTGCGCCGGTGGGCGCACGGCGTGCTGGACTCGGCGCGCAAGGGCGACCACGCCGCGGAGCTGCCCCGGTGGAGCGAGATCCTCGAAGGCCCTGACCCGCAGCTCGGCCGCCGCGCGCTGGACCCCGCCCTCGACCGCGTCGGGGATGCGGAGCGGGTGCACGTCGAGCTCGCAACCGCGACCACGCAGAGCCTGCTCACCACCTTGCCAGGCGCATTCGGGTGCGGCGTGAACGACGGACTGCTGTCCGCTCTCGCCGTCGCGCTGACGGCCTGGCGCCGCGACCGCGGGATCGACGGGTCGTCGGTGCTGCTCACCCTGGAGGGCCACGGCCGCGAGGAGGAGGCCGTCGCGGGGGCGGACCTGTCCCGCACCGTCGGCTGGTTCACCAGCGCCTTCCCCGTTCGCCTCGAACTGCCGAGCGCAGACCTGGACGACGTGCTGGCGGGTGGCCCCGCGGCGGGCACGGTGATCAAGGCGGTCAAGGAGCAGCTTCTCGACGTGCCCTCGCGCGGAGTCGGATTCGGCGTACTGCGTCATCTCGACGCGGAGGCGGGCGCAGTCCTTGCGCCGCTGCCCGTGCCGCAGATCAGCTTCAACTACCTCGGCAGGCTCGGCACCGGCCACCTCGGCGAGGCGCTACGGCACCTCGGCTTCACCCCGGATCCCGCCGCACCGGACCTGAACGCGGGCAGCGGGCTCGCGATGACCGCGGCCGTCGCCGTGGACATCAACGCGATGGTCGTGGACGGCGCCGACGGCCCGATCCTGCGGGCGTCGTTCGCCTTCCTGCCCGGCCTGCTGACCGTCGAGGAGATCGACGCCTTCGCGGCGCTGTGGCGCCGCGCGCTCGAGGGCCTGGCCGGGCACGCCGAGCAGCCGGATGCGGGCGGACTGACCCCGTCGGACCTGCCGCTGGTGTCCGTCAGCCAACACGAGATCGATCGCTGGCAGCACCGCTACCCCTCGCTGACCGACGTGTGGTCGTTGTCCCCGCTGCAGTCCGGCCTGCTGTTCCACGCAACCCTGGCCGCGGAGACGATCGACGTCTACACCGCGCAACTCGTGATGGATCTGGCCGGCACCGTTGATCCCGCCCGCCTTCGCGGCGCTGCGAACGCGCTGGTGGCCCATCATCCGAACCTGCGCACGGCATTCGTCTACGACGACAACGGAATCGCCGCACAGCTCGTGCTCGATCAGGTGGACGTGCCGTTCGTTGAGGTCGACCTGACCGAGGTCGCGGCCGCCGGCCGCGAGGCCGAACTCCGGCGCCTGCTCGACGAGGAGCGGGTCGCTCGCTTCGCGATGGATCGGCCGCCACTGCTCCGGATGCTGCTGATCCGCACCTCCGCCGATCGGTGCGTGCTCGCACTGACCAACCACCACATCATCCTCGACGGCTGGTCGATGCCGCTGCTCGTGCGCGAGCTGCTGGTCCGGTACGCCGCGGGCGGCGCGGGACCGGCCCTGCCCGATGCCCGCCGCTACCGGGATTACCTGGAGTGGCGGGCGTACTGGGACTCCGACGAGTCCGCGCACGCATGGGCGGGCGTCCTCGACGGGGTCACCGAGCCGACGCTGATCGCGTCGGCGCAGGCCCCGGCCGCCGGGCTCGGCTTGCCCGGCGAGGTGGACGTCGCGCTGCCAGCCGGTCTGGTCGATGCGCTCGGCGAGCTCGCCCGTGCACACGGCGTCACCCTCAACACCGTCATCCAGACCGCGTGGGGACTGTTGCTGTCCCGCTTGCTCTCCCGCGATGACGTCCTGTTCGGCGCGACCGTGTCCGGTCGGCCCGCCCAGCTGCCCGGCGTCGAGGAGATCCTCGGACTGTTCATCAACACCGTGCCGGTGCGGGTCCGGGTGGATCCGCACGCGACCGTCGCGCAGTTGCTGCGCCTGGTGCAGGACGAGCAGACCGCGCTGCTCGAGCACCACCAGCTGGGGCTCGCCGACATCCAGGCCGAGGCCGGTCTCGGCGCACTGTTCGACACCCTGACCGTCTTCGAGTCCTACCCGGTGGACCGGGCCGGCTTCGACGAGAACACCGACATCGCCGGCATGCGCGTCACGGGGCTGCAGGGCCACGACGCGACGCACTATCCGCTGACGCTGATGTCGATCCTCGACCCGCAGCTGCATCTGCACCTGCGCTACCGCACCGATCTGTTCGATCTCGTGGATGCAACCACGCTCGCGGATCGGCTGGCGCTGGTCCTCGGTGCGATGGCCGAGAACCCGGAAGCGACCGCGGCCGGTGTGGAGGTGCTCGGCCCCGCCGAACGCGAACTCGTGCTGCGGGCGTGGAACGAGACCGACCACGAACTCGAGCCGGCAACCCTGGTCGACCTGTTCGAGGCGCAGGTGGCCCGCACCCCTGACGCGAACGCCGTCGTGTTCGGCACCGATGCACTGTCCTACGCGGAGTTCGACGCCAGGGCCAACCGGTTGGCGCGTCACCTGATCGGCGCGGGCGTCGGGCCGGAGTCGCTGGTCGGGATCGCGATGCGCCGCTCGGTGGAGATGGTGATCGCGATCTACGCGGTGCTCAAGGCGGGTGGTGCCTACCTGCCGATCGACCCCGAGCAGCCCGACGAGCGGATCGAGTATGTCGCGGGGCTGTCCGCCCCTGTCCTGGTGCTCAGCACCGTCGCCGACCGCGAGTCGATGCCCGCGTCCGTCGCAACAGTCGCGGTCGACGAGCTGGACCTCGCCGATCTGTCTCCGTCGGCGGTGCGCGACGGTGACCGGGCGGCGCCGCTGCGACCGCATGCCACCGCGTACGTGATCTTCACCTCCGGCTCGACCGGCAGGCCCAAGGGCGTGGCGGTCCCGCATCGGGGGATCGTCAACCGGCTGCGGTGGATGCAGGACAGCTATCCGCTCGCCGGGGATGACGCGGTGCTGCTCAAGACCCCCGCGACGTTCGACGTCTCGGTGTGGGAACTGTTCTGGCCGTTGCAGACCGGGTCCAGGATGGTGATCGCGGAAGCGGACGGCCACCGCGATCCGGTCTACCTGGAGACCGCAGTCCGCGAGTACGGCATCACCACCATGCATTTCGTGCCGTCGATGCTCGAGGTGTTCCTCTTGGGCGCCGACATCGCCCGGTGCGGCTCGCTGCGCCGGATCTTCACCAGCGGCGAGGCGCTCGCGCCGGGCACCGTCGCGGCGCTGCACGGCCGCACCGATGCCGAACTGCACAACCTGTACGGGCCCACCGAGGCGTCGGTCGACGTCACCTACCACCGCACGGCGGTGGACGAGACGGTCGTCCCGATCGGGGCGCCCGTCTGGAACACCCAGACCTACGTGCTCGATGCAGGGCTGCGCCCGTCGCCCGTCGGTGTCGCGGGAGAGCTCTATCTCGCGGGAGTCCAGCTGGCCCGCGGGTATGTCGCGCGGCCGGACCTGACCGCGGACCGCTTTGTGGCCAACCCGTTCGGTGAGCCCGGCTCGCGGATGTACCGGACCGGTGACCTGGTGCGCTGGAACGCAACCGGGGAACTGGAGTACATCGGCCGCACCGACTTCCAGGTCAAGCTGCGCGGCCAGCGCATCGAGCTCGGCGAGATCGAGGCCGCGCTGCTGCGCGACGATCGTGTGGCCCAGGCCGTCGTGGTGGTCCGAGGCGACGGACCGGCGGGGGACTACCTGGCGGCGTACGCGGTGCCCGCCACCGGTTCCGGCCTCGACGATCAGGTGCTGGACACCGGCGCTGTGCTGGACGCCGTCGCAGGGGCGCTGCCGCGCTACATGGTGCCGTCCGTGCTGACGGTCCTCGACGCGCTGCCGCTGAACCCGAGCGGCAAGCTGGACCGCAAGGCGCTGCCCGCCCCCGAGTTCGCCGGTACCGCCGAGTTCGTCGCCGCGAGCACCCCCACCGAGCTGGCCCTGGCCGAGATCTTCTCCGGGGTCCTCGAATCCGCGCACCCGGTGGGCGCGACGGACAGCTTCTTCGACCTCGGCGGCAACTCGCTGGCCGCGACGCGGCTGCTGGCCAGGGTGAACGCCGAGTTCGGCACCCGGGTGAGCGTGCGCGAGCTGTTCGAGGCGCCGACGGTCGCCGGGCTGGCAGCCGTCGTGGATGACGTGCTCACCGGCCACGTGCACCGCCAGGAGTTGCTCGCCGGCCCGCGTCCCGACCCGATCCCATTGTCCCCGGCGCAGTCCCGGATGTGGTTCCTCAACCGGTTCGACCCCGCGTCCGGCGCATACAACGTCGCCGCCGCGCTGCGGATGACCGGGACACTCGACGTGTCCGCGCTCGCGGAGGCCGTCGCCGACATCCTCGAACGGCACGAGTCGCTGCGGACGGTGTACCCGGACTCGCCGTCCGGCCCCTACCAGCAGATCCTGCCGACATCCGAGGTGCTCGACGAGCTCGCGCTCGACTCACTCCGAGACGACGAGCCACTCGGGGCGGACGAACTGGCCGAGCGGGTCCGGGCCGCGGTGGCCTCCGGCTTCGACGTCACCGCGGAGATCCCGCTCGAGCTCACCCTGCTGACGGCCGGGCACGACGACCACGTGCTGGTGGTCGTGGTGCACCACATCAGCATCGACGGATGGTCGATCCAGGCGCTGGCCCGGGACCTGGTGCAGGCCTACTCCGCCCGCACGGGCGGGCAGGCGCCGTCGTGGACGCCGCTACCGGTGCAGTACGCGGACTACGCGGTGTGGAAGCGCGCAGTGCTCGGGTCCGAGGACGACCCGGACTCGACCGCAGCCCGCCAGATCGACTACTGGACCGCAGCCCTGGCAGGCGCACCCGAGGTGCTGGCCCTGCCGACCGACCGCCGACGACCCGCCGTGCCGTCCTATCGCGGCGGCACCGTCGAGTGCGAACTCGACACCGCCGCCTATGACGCGGTGAAGGCCCTCGCCCGGTCGACGAATTCGACGCCCTTCATGATCCTGCATGCCGCCCTCGCGGTGCTGCTGGCACGGATGAGCGACACCGCCGACATCGCGGTCGGCACCCCGGTGGCCGGCCGCGGTGAGCAGGCCCTCGACGATGTCGTCGGCATGTTCGTCAACACCCTGGTGCTCCGCACCGAGGTGGACCCGGCCCGGTCGTTCGCCGCGCTGCTCGAGCGGGTCCGGGCCACCGACCTCGCCGCATATGGCAATGCCGACGTGCCGTTCGAGCGTCTCGTCGAGGTGGTCAGCCCGGCCCGCTCGACCGCCCACCACCCGCTGTTCCAGGTGGTGCTCGCGCTCGAGGACGCCCGCGAACACACCATCGCCCTGCCCGGACTGCAGATCGCCTCGGAGCCGATCGATTTCGGGCTCGCCAAGTTCGACCTGCAGCTGACCGTGACCGAGCACTTCGACGGCAGCGGTGACCCTGCCGGTGCGATCGCCGCCTTCACGTACGCGCGGGACCTGTTCGACCGCCGCACCGTCGAGGGCTTCGCCGCGCGGTTCCTGACCATCCTGCGCGACGGCACGGGCGATCCGTCCCGGCCCATCGGCGACTTCGACCTGCTCGACGGCCATGAGCGCGCGACGCTGGTACCGGTGACGGGCCAGGCGCCCGCCGAGACCCGTACCCTGCCCGAACTGCTGCTCGAATCGATCCGGAACCCGCGCGACATCGCTCTGGTCGAGGGCGAGGCCGAGCTCACCTATGGCGAGCTGGACGAGCGCTCGAACCAGCTCGCCCGAATCCTCATCTCGCGCGGCGTCGGACCGGAATCCTATGTCGCGCTTGCGGTCCCGCGCTCCATGGAGTCGGTGCTGGCGTTGTGGGCCGTGGCCAAGACGGGCGCAGCCTTCCTGCCCATCGACCCGACCTACCCGGCCGAGCGGATCGCGCACATGGTCACCGATTCGGCTGTGGCCATCGGTGTCACCGTGACCGCACACCGGGGCGAGCTCCCGGACACGGTGTCCTGGATGTCACTCGACGACGAGGTCACGGTGGCGGAGCTGTCTCGCGCGGACGCCGAACCTGTCGGCGACGTCGACCGGCTCGCTCCGCTCCGGCCGGGGCATCCCGCGTACATGATCTACACCTCCGGCTCCACGGGCACGCCCAAGGGTGTGGTCGTGACCCACCTCGGGCTCGCCTCCTTCGTGGCCGAGCAGCGCGCCGACTACGCCGTCGGGCCGGATTCGCGCACCCTGCATTTCGCGTCGCCGAGCTTCGACGCATCGATTCTCGAACTGCTGATGGCGGTCGGCGGCGGCGCGGCGATGGTCGTGGTGCCGGTCGGCGTCTACGGCGGCGCCGAGCTGGCCGGGGTGCTCCGGTCCGGCCGTGTCACGCACGCCTTCGTGACCCCCGGCGCGCTCGCCACCCTCGACCCCGACGGGTTGGACACGATCGGCGTGGTCGTCGTCGGCGGCGACGCCTGCGAACAGGCACTGGTTCGCCGTTGGGCGCCGGGACGCCGGATGTTCAACGCGTACGGCCCGACCGAGTCGACCATCATGGCCACCCACCAGGGCCCGCTGGAGCCGGGCCTGCCGGTGCTGATCGGGGCACCGGTGGTCGGCACGGACGTGGTGGTCCTCGACGGGCGGCTGCATCCGGTGCCCGCCGGCGTCGCCGGCGAGCTGTACGTGGCGGGCGTCGGCCTGGCACGCGGCTACCACGGCCGGTCCGGGCTCACCGCGGACCGCTTCGTCGCGAACCCGTTCGGCGAGCCGGGTTCGCGGCTGTACCGCACCGGTGACCTGGTCCGCGCCAACCCGGCAGGCGAGCTGGAGTACCTGGGCCGCACCGACTTCCAGGTGAAGGTCCGCGGACACCGCGTCGAGCTCGGCGAGATCGATGCCGTGCTGGCCGGGCACGCGAGCGTGCAGGCGGCGGTCACCGTCGGCCATACCGGCGCCGATGGCGTGGTGACCGTGATCTCCTACGTGCTCCCGGTGCCGGGCCGGACCACCGACGCGGACACCCTCACCGCGCACGCGCGGGAGCTGCTGCCGGTCTACATGGTGCCGTCGGCGATCACCGTGCTGGACGAACTGCCGTTGACGCCTGCGGGCAAGGTGGACACCCGCGCGCTGCCGGAGCCGGTGTTCACGGTCCGCGAGTTCGTCGCGCCCCGCACCCGCACCGAGACCTCGGTGGCCGACGTCTTTGCCGAGGTGCTCGGCGTCGAACGCGTCGGTGCGGACGACGACTTCTTCGCGGTCGGCGGCAACTCGCTGAGCGCGACCCGGGCGATGGCCCGGATCAACGCGATCGCGGGCACCGGGCTGGGCGTGCGTGAGCTCTTCGAGGCGACCACGGTCGCGGCGCTGGCCGCCCGCGTGGACGGCGCGCAGCGCGAGATCGTCCGCCCGGAACTGGTGGCCGAGGCGCGCCCCGCGTGGGTGCCGCTCTCCGCCGCGCAGCAACGGATGTGGTTCCTCAACCAATTCGACCCGACGTCCCCGGCCTACAACATCCCGCTGGCCGTCAGCCTCACCGGCGCCCTCGACGTGCCCGCGCTGGCGGCTGCCGTGCGCGATGTGATCGATCGGCACGAGTCGCTGCGCACGGTGTTTCCCGCCTCGGAGCAGGGCCCGCACCAGGTGATCGTGCCCGCGGCTCGGATAGATCTGGACCTGACCCCCGTCCCAGTATCGGGCAGGGACGAGCTGCGCGCCGCCATGGTGGCGTTGCTGTCGCAGGGCTTCGATGTCACCGCGGCGGTTCCGGTGCGCGGGAGCCTGTTCCGGCTCGCGGATCGGGAACACGCTTGCTCCGCAAGCTCCGCTCAGAAGCACGTGCTGGTGCTGGTGGTGCACCACATCAGCGGCGACGGCGCCTCGACCGTGCCGCTGGCCCGCGACCTGATGATCGCGTACTCCGCGCGGACCGTCGGGGAGGAGCCGTCCTGGCGGCCGCTGCCCGTTCAGTACGCCGACTTCGCGCTCTGGCAGCGGCGGGTCCTCGGCGACGAGGACGACCCGCTGTCCCTCGCCGCCCGGCAGCTCGCGTACTGGCGCGGCCAGCTCGCCGGTACCCCGGGCGTGCTCGAGCTGCCGACCGATCGGCCCCGGCCAGCCGTCGCGTCGTATCACGGCGCCCGCGCCGACCTGGAGATCGGCGCCGAGCTGACCGCGGCACTGAACGCACTCGCACGCGAACACAGCGCCACCCTGTTCATGGTGCTGCACGCCGCGCTGTCGGTGTTGCTCGCCCGGCTCAGCGGGAGCACCGACATCTCGGTGGGCACCCCCATCGCAGGCCGAGGTGAGCAGGTGCTCGACGATGTCGTCGGCATGTTCGTCAACACGTTGGTGTTGCGCACCGAGGTCGAGCCGGGCACCGCCTTCACGGACCTGCTGGCGACCACCAGGAGCACGGACCTGGCCGCGTACGGCCACGCCGACGTACCGTTCGAGCAGGTCGTCGACGCGGCGAATCCGCCTCGTTCGCAGGCGCACTCGCCGCTGTTCCAGGTGGGGCTCTCGCTCCAGAACCAGGGCGTCGGCTCGCTCGAGCTGCCGGGCCTCACCGTGGCCGCGCTCGACCCGGGTGTCGATGTCGCGAAGTTCGACCTGGAGCTCACCTTCCGCGAGCACGGCTCCGGCGGTGGCATGGCGGCCTCGGTGACCTACGCCGCCGACCTGTTCGACCGGGACACGATCGACGGGTTCGCACGGCGGCTGGTGCGGGTGTTCGAGTCCGTCGCGGCGGATCCGGCGATTCCGGTCGGCGAGATCGAGGTGCTCGACGCAGCCGAACGGCTCGCCGCCATGGCGGGCCCCGCGTTGCCCGCGCCGCCGGTGCGTACCCTGCCGCAGATCCTCGCGGCCGGTGCGGGAATCGACCCGGCGGCGGTGGCCCTGCGCTGCGCAGGCGATGTCGAGGTGTCCTATGCGGATCTGGAGGCCGAGTCGAACCGGCTGGCGAGGCTACTGCTCGGACGCGGCATCGGTCCGGAATCGTTCGTGGCCACTTCCTTTGCCCGGTCCGCCGAATCCGTGCTCGCCGTCTGGGCGGTCGCGAAGACGGGCGCGGCCTTCGTGCCGATCGACCCGGCGCTGCCCGCCGATCGCGCGCGGCACATGATCACCGACTCGGGGGCGGTCCTCGGCCTGACCGTCGCGGCCGAACGCGATCGGCTGCCAGGCACGGTCGAGTGGCTTGCGCTCGACGACGTCGAGCTCACCCGCCAGCGGTCCACACTGCCCGCGGGCCCGGTGTCGGCCGACGAACTCGCCGCGCCGATCGACCCGGCGAGCGCCGCGTACATGATCTACACCTCCGGCTCCACCGGCGTCCCGAAGGGCGTGGTGGTCACCCACACCGGCCTGTCCACCTTCTGCGCGGACGTGCGCACCGAACTGGCCGTGACGAGTTCGTCACGGGTGCTGCGGTTCTCGTCGTCGAGTTTCGACGCCTCGGTGTTCGAGATGCTGGTCGGTTTCAGCGCAGGCGCCACCATGGTCATCGCGGCGCCGGGGATCATCGGAGGCGGTGAGCTGGCCGCACTGTTGCGGTCCGAGCGGGTCAGTCACATCCTGACCGCGCCCGCGGCACTCGGCACGGTCGACGCGGACGGGCTCGAGGACCTGCGCTCGGTGATGGTCGGCGGCGACGTCTGCCCGCCCGAGCTGGTGGCGAGGTTCGCGCCCGGCCGCAACTTCTTCAACAGCTACGGGCCCACCGAGAGCACCATCGTCATCACCGTGACGGCGCCGCTTGGCGAGGGCGACCGGATCACCATCGGGACACCGCTCGAGGGTGCCGGGGCGGTCGTGCTCGACCGCCGCCTGCGCCCCGTCCCCGTCGGGGTGGTCGGCGAGCTCTACCTCTCCGGTCCCGGTCTCGCCCGCGGCTACCACCGCCGCGGCGCGCTGACGGCGGCGAGCTTCGTGGCGAACCCGTACGGCGACGGCCAGCGGATGTATCGCACGGGCGACCTGGTACGCCGGACCCGTGACGGGGCACTGGATTTCATCGGCCGGGGCGACACCCAGGTCCAGCTGCGCGGCCTGCGCATCGAGCTCGGCGAGATCGAGGCTGCGCTGGTCGGCCGTCCTGGCGTTGCCCAGTCGGTGGTCGCGCTGCACCGCGACCCGCACACCGGGGAGAACCTGGTCGGATACGTGACGGCCGAGGCGGGCGTCGCGCTGGACCCGCAGGAGCTACGCACCGCGATCGGCGAGGCGTTGCCCGCTTACATGGTGCCGTCGGTGGTGATGGTGCTCGACGCGCTGCCGATCAACGCGACCGGCAAGCTGGACCGGCGCGCGTTGCCGGTGCCGGAGTTCGTGACCGACCGCGAGTTCCGCGGCCCGACCAATCCGGTCGAGGAGGCCATCGCCCGCGTCTACGCCGAGCTGCTCGGAGCGGAGCGGGTGTCGGTGGACGACAGCTTCTTCGAGCTCGGCGGCAACTCGCTGCTGGCGACCAGGCTGGTGGCCCGGGTGAACTCCGCCCTCGGTACGTCGCTGGCGATCCGCGCGGTGTTCGAGCATCCGACGGTGGCGGAGCTGGCCGTGCGCGCCGAATCCGCGTCGCTGGAGGCGGGCCGCATCCCGCTGGCGAGGATGCCGCGGCCGGAACGGATTCCGCTGTCCCTTGCCCAGCAGCGGATGTGGTTCCTCAACCGTTTCGACACTGCGTCCGCGGTGAACAACATCCCTCTCGCGCTGCGGTTGTCCGGCCGGCTCGACGTGACGGCGTTGCGCGCCGCGGTCGCCGACGCGGTCGAGCGGCACGAATCGCTGCGCACCGTGTACCCGGACGGCGATGACGGGCCGTGCCAGGTGATCCTGCCGACCGAACAGGCGGTCCCGGAGCTGGTGCCGGTCCCGGTCGTCGAGGACGAGGTGCTCGCCCGCGTGATCGAACTGGCGACCACCGGTTTCGATGTCACCACCCAGGTCCCGTTGCACGTGCAGTTGTTGCGGGTCAGCGAGACCGAACACGTGCTCGCGCTGGTGGTACACCACATCTCGGCGGACGGCTTCTCGATGGGCCCGCTGGCGCGGGACGTGATGGTCGCCTACGCGGCGCACCTGCACGGGGCGCAGCCGACCTGGGCGCCGCTCGAGGTGCAGTACGCGGACTACAGCCTCTGGCAGCGCGCGGTACTCGGCGACGAGCAGGACCCGGCCTCGGTGGCCGCGCGTCAGGTTGCGTACTGGACCGCCGAGCTTGCCGGCCTGCCCGAGCAGCTCGATCTGCCCGCCGACCGGCCGAGGCCCGCCGAACAGTCCTACCGCGGCGACACCTACGCGTTCACCCTGGACGCCCGCACCCACCGGGCCTTGCTCGACCTCGCCCGCGGCCAGGACGCCACGCTGTTCATGGTCATGCACAGCGCATTGGCGGTGCTGCTGAGCAGGCTCGGCAACGAGCCCGACATCGCGATCGGCTCGCCCATCGCCGGTCGCGGCGAGGAAGCGCTCGACGACCTGGTCGGCATGTTCGTCAACACCCTGGTGCTGCGCACCCGGGTCGGCCAGGACCAGCGTTTCAGCGAGGTGCTCGACCTGGCGCGCGCGAACGACCTGGCCGCCTTCGGCCACGCCGACGTGCCGTTCGAGCGGCTCGTCGAGGTGCTCAACCCGACCCGGTCGACCGCGCGGCACCCGCTGTTCCAGGTGGCGCTGTCCTTCCACAACCTCGAGCGCAACCGGTTCGCGTTGCCGGACCTCGAGATCGGGGTGCTCGACGCCGGGTTCGAGCCGGCGAAGTTCGACCTGCACCTGACGCTGGTGGACCGCCATGACGAGACCGGGGATCCCGCCGAGATCGCCGGGTCGTTCACCTACGCGACCGACCTGTTCGACCGGGACACCGTCGCACAGTTCGCGGCCCGGTTCGAGCGGATCCTGAGGACGGTGATCGCCGACCGGGACACCGTCGTCGGCGACATCCCGATCCTCGACCCTTTGCACCGCGAGGAGCTGGTGACGGGGCGGAATCAGACCGGTCACCCGGTGCCCGAGACGACGCTCGCCGAGATGTTCGACGCGCAGGTCCGCCGGACCCCTGGCGCGACCGCGACGGTGTTCGAGGGCGCGGAACTGACCTATGCGCAGTTCGACGCTCGGGCAAACAGGCTGGCCCGCGAGCTCATCGCCCGCGGTGTCGGTCCGGAAGCCCGCGTGGCGCTGGCCATCCGGCGTTCGGTGGAGCTGCTCGTCGCGATGTACGCGGTGGCCAAGGCGGGCGGCGTGTATGTGCCGATCGACCCGGACCACCCGGCCGAGCGCACCTCCTACGTGCTCGACTCGGCGCGGCCGGTGGCGCTGCTGACCACGACCGGCGTCTCCGTCACCCCGCCCGACGGGGTGGACCTGCTGCTGGTCGATGGCCTCGGCAGTGTCCTCGACGAGCACAGCGCGGCGCCGATCACCGATGCGGACCGGATCTCCCCGCTGCGGCCGGAGAACACCGCCTACGTGATCTACACCTCCGGCTCGACGGGCAGGCCGAAGGGCGTCGCGGTGCCGCACCGCGCCATCGCGAACCAGTTGCTGTGGAAGCAGTCCGAGTATTCGCTCGGGGCCGACGACGCGGTGATGCTGAAGACCGCGGCCACCTTCGACCTGTCGGTGTGGGAGTTCTGGTGGGCGTTGACCACCGGGGCGCGGTTGGTGATCGCGAAGCCGGGCGGCGAGCAGGACCCGTCGTACCTGGCCCGGTTGATGCGCGAGACCCGGGTCACCACAATCCATTTCGTGCCGTCGCTGCTGACCGCGTTCCTGGCCTCGGTTGGCTCGGAGCTGATCCCGTCGCTGCGCCGCGTGATCTGCATCGGCGAGGCGCTGCCCGCCGAGACGGTGCGCCGGTTCGCCGAGTTCAGCGATGCGGCGATGTTCAATCTGTACGGCCCCACCGAGGCAGCGGTGAGCGTCACCCACCACCGTTGCGGGCCCGAGGACGAGCGCACCGTGCCGATCGGTGTGCCCGAGTGGAACACCCAGGTGTACGTGCTCGATGCGCGGCTGCACCCGGTGCCGGTCGGGGTGCCGGGCGAGCTGTACATCGCGGGCGCCCAGCTCGCCAACGGCTATGCGGGTCGCGCCGACCTGACTGCCGACCGCTTCGTCGCGAATCCGTTCGGCCCGAACGGGTCCCGGATGTACCGCACCGGCGACGTGGTCCGATGGCTGGGCCGTGAGCAGGGCGTGCTCGACTACGTCGGCCGCAGCGACTTCCAGGTCAAGCTGCGCGGGTTCCGGATCGAGCTCGGCGAGATCGAGTCGGCGCTGACCGCGCACCCGGCGGTCGACGCGTCCGTTGTCCTGGTGCACCGCGGTCCGCACGGCGCCGAGAACCTGGTGGCCTATGCGGTGCCCGCCGCGGGGGAGGCGCCGACCGTGGAGTCGCTGCTGGCCTTTGCCGGCGAGCGGGTACCGAGCTACATGGTGCCGTCGGTGGTGGTGTTCCTGAGCGAACTGCCGCTCGGCGTGACCGGCAAGCTCGACCGGAAGGCCCTGCCCGAGCCGGAGTTCCTCAGCGCCAGCGCGTTCCGAGCGCCGACGACGCCGAGCGAACAGATCATCGCGGGCATCTTTGCGGACCTGCTCGACCGTCCCCGGATCGGCGCCGAGGACAATTTCTTCGACGTCGGGGGCAACTCGCTGCTCGCGACCAGGGTGACGGCGCGGATGGGTGAGGTCTTCGACGCCACAGTCAGCGTCCGCGAGTTCTTCGAGGATCCGACGGTGGCGGGGCTGGCCAGCCGGGTGGACGCGCACGACCCGAACCGGCCCCGGCTCGGGGCCCGCCCGCGGCCCGCGCAGATCCCGCTGGCACCCGCGCAGGAGCGGATCTGGTTCGCGAACCACGAGACCCGCAACGGGGACTGGAACATCCCGGTCGCGTTGCGGATCCGCGGCCCGCTCGATGTCGCGATCCTCGCGGCCGCCGCGCGCGACGTGGTGGCCAGGCACGAGGCGCTGCGCACTGTGTATCCGAGCACCCCGACCGGACCGGTCCAGGTGCTGGTGCCCACCGAGGACGCCGTCCCGGAGCTGAGGCGGGTGCCGGTGTCGGCGGAGCAGCTCGAGGAGCAGGTGCAGCGGTACCTGTGGGCCGACTACGACGTCACCAGTGAGCTGCCGTTGCGGATGCGGTTGTTCGCGCTGGGCGAGGACGACCACGTGCTGGCGATCGTGGTGCACCACATTGCTGCTGACGGCGCCAGCATGGGCGTGCTCACCCGCGACGTGATGATCGCCTACGCCGCGCGGACGGCTGGCGTCCTGCCGCAGTGGACGCCGCTCGAGGTGCAGTACGGCGACTACACGATGTGGAAGCACGAGGTGCTCGGCGATGTCGCGGTCGGCGGCAGCGAGGCGCACCGGCAGCTGCAGTACTGGCTGGGTGCGTTGGAGGGCAGGGCGGGGCGTCTCGAGCTCGCGGGGGCCGGGCGTGCGAAGCGGACGTCGGCGGGGGCAACCGCGCCCGTGTCGATCGACGCGGCCACCCACGCGGCGTTGCTGACGCTGGCGCACGAATGCCGGGCGAGCCTGTTCATGGTGATGCAGGCCGCGTTTGCTGTCCTGGTCAGCGACCTCGCGTCCGTCTCGGACGTCACGCTGGCCACCTCGATCGCGGGTCGCGACGAGGCCGCGCTGGCGGAGGTCGTCGGCAACTTCTCCGATGACGTGCTGATGCCGGTGACCGTCGAGGAGGGCGAGCCGTTCACCGACCTGGTCGCCCGGGTCCGCGACGTCGCGCTGGGCGCCTTCGCCCACCCGGACGTCTCGAACACTCGGCTGCAGGCCGCACTCGGGACACGGGAGCGGCTGTTCCAGGTCGAGTTGATCCTGCAGCCCGGCGGCGCGAGCATCGACGTCGACCTGGGCGGACTGCGGATCGAGGGGCACCCGTTCGTCACGGAGGTCGCCAAGCACGACATCGAGTTCAGTCTCAACGATCACTACGATGACGACGGCGCGCCCGCCGGCATCACCGGTGGGGCGCTGTACTCGACGGATCTGTTCGACACGGCGGCCGGAGAGCTGCTGGTGAAGAAGTACACAGAGATCCTGTGGACGGTGAGCAGGGGGACGGAATGAGGGAGCTGCCGAAGCTGGTGTCGGTCGTCATCCCGGCGTACAACGCGCGTGCGGTGATCGACACCCAACTCGAGGCGCTCGCCGCGCAGGACTACGCCGGCGAGATGGAGGTGGTGGTCGGTGACAACCGTTCCACCGACGGGCTGCGAGAACACCTGGCCGACCATCCCTTACGGGATCGGTTGCGGCTGCGGCGTGTGGAAGCTGCGGACGCGCAGTGCGCGTCGCACGCCCGAAACGTCGCGGCGGCGGCATCGGGTGGTGAGTTCCTGGCCTTCTGCGACGCGGATGATCGAGCGCACGTCGGCTGGCTGTCGGCGCTGGTGGAGGCCGCTCGCGAGGCCGACATGGTGAGCGGTGCGCTGGAGACCGGGTCGATCAACGCCCCCGAGGTCGCCGAGCGGGTATCCGTCGAGGCGCCGGAGCGCGGCTTCGAGTTCCCTGGATTTCTCCCGTTCGCCAGCGGAAGCAACTGCGGTGTCTGGCGGGACGCCTTCGAGGCCGTCGGGGGATGGGACGAGTCGTTCCGCCGCGCTGGGGAGGACATGGACTTCTCCTGGCGTATCCAGCTCGCGGGATACACGCTCGGCCACGCCCCGACGGCGATCACCGCGTACCGGCTCAAGACCACCTATCGGGAGCTGTGGGACCAGAGCCTGTCCTACGGGGAGGTCGATCCGCGGCTGTACAAGCGGTACCGAGCCGCCGGGTTCCGACGGAATCTGCTCGCGCTACCGGTGGTTGCTGTGCTGTTGTTTATCCGAAACCCGTTGCTGCCCACCGCGGTCACGCGACTTCCACGCGGGCAGTGGTTGGCCTACCTGGCCCGTGCTTTCGGCCGGGTCCGAGGAAGCATCCAGCACCGCGTCTGGTTCGTCTAGATGTACTGACCGGAGAGGTTGATCGAGTGCCTCACTCACCTTGACCATTCACGGGTCTTGCTGTCGCTGGGGGGATGCCGATCTCGTCAATGTCATGGCCGCTGCAGGCAATCTTGGTTGCCCTGGCGTGCTCGATATGGGACACGAGGAACCACCGCATATCGCTGCGTAGCCTGCACCACCCGATCAGGTACCAATGGCCGTTCGTGGAGGCGAACATCACCGGCTCGACGTCGCGGGTTGTCTTGTTGCCGTCACGCGAGGTGTAGCGGATTCGCACCACCCGTTGCTCGGCCATCGCTTCCTCCAGCGCTGACTTGATCGTGCGCGGAGTGGGGGGCGCGTTGACCCAGACGCGACTGGCCAGCTCATCGGCCTTCGTCCGGGTCCGTGGATCGAGTACGTCCATGATCTTCCGAACGCCCGCTAAGGCGAGATCGGCGTAGGGGGCATCGGGTGCAGCAGAGACTGCCGCGAGTAGCGCCACTGCCTGCACAGGGGTCAAGCTGACCGGTGGCAGGGTGCCTCGGGCGACTAGCCCGTAGCCACCGCCGGGGCCCGGGCGCGACCAGATCAGCGCGCCACTGTTCTCGAGTGCGGTGAGGTCTCTCTTGACCGTCCGCACGGACACGCCGAACTCTTTTGCCAGTCGCTCAGCAGTGCATCCACGCGGTCCGCTGCGGCGCAGCATCTCGGACAGGGCGTGGAGTCGCTCCGTCCTCTTCATTTCCCACCCCGGCAAAAAATCATGCCAAAATGGTGACATACCCTTGTCCTAGAGGCTTGAGAGCATCGTGGTGTGACGACAAACGCGAGCAACCCGACCATCATCCTGATCGCTGGCCATTGGCTGGGCGCTTGGGCATGGGACGAGGTGCTGGAACACCTGACCGCTGACGGCTGGCGAACCATCCCGATGACGCTTCCCGGCCTCGATGAGCGGGACCCCAAGCGGGCGTCCAGGACGCTCGATGACCAGGCGACGGCGATCGAGCAGACTATGACCCAGGCTGAGGCTTCCGAGGCCCAGCCGGTAGTCATCGTGGCGCACAGCGGAGCCAACGCGCCGGTAAGCCTTGTGCTCGATCAGCATCCTGAACTTGTCCGCCGAGTGGTGTGGGTCGATAGTGGGCCCGTCGCGTCCGGCAGTGTCTTCGCCCCGGATGCGCCCGAGGATCTGGACGAGTTTCCCCTGCCGCCCTTCGACGCGCTCGGGGAGCAGGCCAGCCTTGAGGGCCTGAGCACTGAGGCTCTCGAGCGCTTTCGAGCAAGGGCCGTTCCAGAACCCGGTCCCGTGCTACGCCAGCAAGTGAAGCTCACCAACGACGCGCGACTGGCGGTCCCGACCACTCTGGTGTGCTGCTCGATCCCGAGCGCGCAGATAATGGAGTTGGCCAACGCGGGTCATCCCATGTTCGCCGAGGTGTCAAACCTCGACCATGTTGACCTCATCGACCTCCCGACCGGGCATTGGCCCATGTGGAGCCGCCCCGGCGACCTCGCCCACATCCTCGCCACAGCAGCGACTTCCCCAGCTAACTGAACTGCACACAGACCTGAAGAGGGCCAGCCGAAGCGGCTGGCCCTCTTCCATTCCCGAAAGATCTCATGACACACCCCAATGCCGCGCTCACCCCAAGACACCGCCTCAAGGTTGCCCGTCTCGTCGTAGAGGAGGGGTGGCCGATCAGCGAGGTCGCCGCCCGTTTCCAGGTGTCCTGGCCGACCGTGAAGCGCTGGGTCGATCGCTACCTCGCCGGTGAGCCGATGCACGATCGCTCCTCGCGGCCGAGAACATCGCCGAACAAGACGGGCAAGGCCGTGACGAAGCGATGTGTGAGCCTGCGGATGCGGATGCGCGAAGGCCCGGTTCAACTCGCGAGCAGGCTTGGTGTCGCCCCGTCGACGGTGCATCGCATCCTGTGCTCCGCGCGTCTTAATCGGCTGTCCTATATGGACCGGGCGACGGGTGAGCCAATTCGCCGGTACGAGCACGACGGCCCGGGATCGCTCGTCCACGTGGACGTGAAGAAGCTCGGGAACATCCCCGACGGCGGCGGCTGGCGCTACGTCGGCCGCCCCAAGACGACCGCAACCGCGCAGCCGCCCCTGGCAAGCCGAAGAACAAATGGCGCAACCCGAAGCTCGGGTACGCCTTCGTGCACACAGTTCTCGATGATCCACCCCAGGTGGCATACACCGAGGTCCACGATGATGAGACAGCCGTCGCCGTTCTGCGCCGTGCAGTTGAATGGTTCGTCGACCGCGGCGTCACGAGCGCTTTCACCGCACTATGGCCGACGGATGGGCCTATGCCCGCTGCTACACCTCAGAACAAGAGCGGCGGGGAGCGCTTGGGGCGTGGTTGCACCAGTACAACCAGCATCGCCCGCACACGGCGTGCGGCAACCAGCCGCCGTTCGCACGATTGATCAACGTCCCCGGGCAGTACATCTAGACGAACCAGATCCGGTGCTTCACGCTGCCGGAGATCCGGCCGGCCGCGAAGGCGGTGTAGTAGATCCAGCCGCCCGTCGAGAGCCGGGAGATGAACCGGGGGACCACCGGACACCTGACCACCAGGGCCAGCGCGAAAACGAGCAGCGGCAACGGCTTGGTGGGCCGCAGGCCGTACCACCGGTAGTGCCGGTAGAGCTCGGGACCTGCCTCGCCGTATGCAAACGACTGACGCCACAGGGCGCGATAGTTGTCACGAAGCCGGTAGGCCACCATCGCCTTCGGCTCGTGGCCGAGAGTGAAGCCCGCGAGCTGAATCCGCCAGGTGAAGTCGACGTCCTCGCCGACGTTCAGGGACTCGTCGAAGCCGCCGACCGTTTCGAACACGCTGCGCCACATCCCGAGGTTGCCCGACAGCCCGAAGTCGAGGAAATCCGGTGTCTCCTCGGGCTTGTCCGGCGGCTGCACGGGTCGCCAGGAGGCGACCTTCGGGGTGTTGAGGGTGGTCGTCTCGACGGGCCCACTCACCGAGTCGTACTTCTGCCCGGCCGCAACCAAGGCGCCGAGCCATTCCGGGTGCACCATGTCGTCGGCGTCGCAGAACACCAGGTACTCGCCGCGGGCCGCCGCCGCGCCTGCGTTGCGGGCGTGGGGGGCGCCTTGAGTGGCGGAGGAGTCGACGCGGCGGAGGCCGAGGATCTCGCGGAGCGGGTGGCCGTCGATGTGCCCGGCCAGGCCGTCCGTTGACCCGTTGTCACTCACGATGACCTCGAACTCGCCCTCGTAGTCCTGCTCGGCGAGTGCCGTCAGCTGTACATCGATGACACCCATCGCGTTGTATGCGGGGATGATCACCGAGACGAGTTCTGGGGGATTGGTTGTTCCCATCCGTTGTTCTCGCTTTCGCTTAGACGTAGAAGACACGATGTTTGACGCTGCCGCGGACGCGTCCCCAGAGCCAGGCGGCATGCATCACCCAGTGGCCGGTCGGGGTGCGTCGAATCGCGCGGGGAACGAGCGGGTTCAGGAACACCAGTCCGGCAAGGAGATTGATGAAGACGAGTGGCTTGCGGCGCGGGAGGCCATCGGCTTGGTACCGAGCGAACAGTTGAGCGTCGACCTCGCCGTACCCACGGATCTGACGCCACATCGACCGGTAGCTGTCGCGGAGTCGGTAGGCGACGAGTGCATTCGGGGCGAAGCCAAGGGTGTGGCCGGATTGCTGTATCCGCCAGCAGATGTCGATGTCCTCCCCGCCGAGGAACGACTCGTCGAAGCCGCCCACGGCGGCAAAGGTGTCCGCCCAGATCGCGAAATTGCTACCGTGCGCGAACGGGAGAAAACCGGGAACGTCGCACAACCCGTCCTCGGAGATCTGGCGCCACGACGCTACCTCTGCGGAGTTGATCGTTGCCGTCTCGAGAATTCCGCCCACCGCGTCGAATTCGATCGCGGCCTCGACCAGTCCGGTGAGCCAGCCGGTGTGGGCAACATCGTCCCCGTCGCAGAAGGCCAGCAAGTCCCCTGAGGCCGCTGCGGCACCGGAGTTGCGCGCGTGCGAGGCCCCCTGCTTGTCGGAACTGTCGTGGTACTCGAGATTGAGCCGGCCGGTAGAGTCGATGCCGCCGAAGCGGTCTCCTAGACCGTCGGTCGATCCGTTGTCACTCACGATGACCTCGAATGGCCCCGTGTAGTCCTGCTGGGCAAGTGCCGCGAGCTGCGCGTCGATGAGGTCGCCCGCGTTGTAGGTGGGGATCACTACCGAGACGAGCTCTGGCGCATCACGGTGGGTGGATGTGGAGGTCATGTCCGAAATTCCTTGCTTCCCCTGTATGGATCGGATCCCCGTCGGTGGGCGATCGGCATGGTTCGTCTGAGCGCGGTCCGAGAAGGGGCTGCGATCACAGATAACGCACCCGCAGTCTGACGCTCTCGCGCAGTCGACCGGTCATGAAGGCGGTCTGTGCAATCCACATGCCCCGCGGCGGGACAGCGCCGATTCGCGGGACGAGCGGATTGAGCACGAGCACACCGACCCAGCCGAGCGCCGAGTCGCGGATGGACGGGCGTGGCAGCCCGCGGTCGCGGAACCGGAGATAGAGGTGCACGGAGCCGCGACCGTAGTTCACCATCTGCCGCCAGGTGCCGCGGCGGGAATCGCGAAACCGGTAGGACACCACGGCTTCCGGGGTGTGGCCGAGGGTGAAGCCTGCCAGTTGCAGCGACCAGGACAGTGCGGCGTCCTCGCCGCCGCCGACGAGGCTCTCGTCGAAGCCGCCCACCGCGTCCAGCGCGGAGCGCCAGACGCCGAGGTTGCACCCGATCGCATAGGAGAGGTAGCCGGCATGCTCGAAACGCTCCTCGGCGTTGGGCATCGAGCGCCACGAGGCGACGGCGGCGGTATTGAGCGCCCGTGTCTCGACTGCTCCGCCGACCGCATCGAAGTCCTGGGCCGCGCGCGACATCGCGCCGAGCCAGCCGGGGTGGACGGCGTCGTCGGCGTCACAGAAGACGATGAACTGACCGCGCGCGGCCGCGGCACCGACGTTGCAGGCGTGTGATCGGCCCTGGGCGCCGAAGGAGTCGACGCATCGGAGTGCGAGTCGCTCGGCCAACGGGTGTGTGGCCAGGTGCTCACGAAGCCCGTCCGTGGACCGGTTGTCACTGACGATGACCTCGAACTCGCCTGCGTGGTCCTGTGCCGCCAGGGCAACCAGTTGATGGTCGAGCAGCGGAAGGCCGTTGTATACGGGGATCACCACGGAGATCAGCCCCGGGGCGGCTGCCTTCGGCGCACAACCCGACATTTCCGACATGTAAGCGTCGGCCGACACATCCGACATTTGTTCGATGCCCCCGGAATCTGAAGGATCGGACACCCGCGCCGCAGCGCCGCGTGTGGTCCGATCGGTTGGGCGGCCGTATAGGCAGCCCCCGGCCGGAGTCTAGGTGAACGGTGCGCGGCGTGGCCCGCCACCCGCCACCGCAAATTGTGACGCCCATCACTCAATGGACTGGGCGGTCGTCCGGTTCGTGTCGTCGAACTAGGGTGACGGTCGATTCGCGAGCGAAAGTGGGAGCTACAGGTGCGTGTACGGACGCTGGCGGCAACCTTGTTGACCGCAGTTCTGCTTGGTGTTGCTCCTGCCGCCGCGACTCCCGCGCCGCGGGTGCCCGCGACCGCGAGCGTTGAGGGCATCGACAAACACTCCGACAGGCAGTGGGACGTCAACGTCTACTCGCCCTCGATGGGGCGGGCGATCCCGTTGCAGGTGATCAGGCCCGCGGACACCAGCGAGCCCCGGCCAACCCTGTACCTGCTCAACGGCGCCGGGGGAGGCGAGGACGGGGCCGACTGGGAGAACCAGACCGACATCCTCGAGCTTTTCGCCGACAAGAACGTCAACGTCGTGATCCCCGCCGCGGGCATCTTCAGCTACTACACCGATTGGCAGCAGGTCGACCCCAAGCTCGGGGTCGCCCACATGTGGCAGACGTTCCTCACCAAGGAACTGCCGCCGGTTATCGACGAGGCGCTGGGTACGAACAAGGTGAACTCGATCGGTGGTCTGTCGATGTCGGCGGGTTCGGTCCTCGACCTGGCGATCCAGGCGCCCGGCCTCTATCGCGGTGTCGCCTCGTACAGCGGCTGCGCGCGGACGAGCGATCCGGTCGGCCAGGCGTACATCCGCACAGTTGTCGAGGTGATGGGTGGTGCCAAGACCACGAACATGTGGGGCCCATACGACGGGCCTGCCTGGCGCGAGCACGACCCGTACCTCAACGCCGAGAAGCTCCGGGGCCTGGCCATCTACATCTCGACCGGTAACGGGCTGCCTGGTGCACACGAGGATCCGAACGCGCCGCGAAACCCCAAGTCGCCGCCGCTGGCCGATCAGGTCGCGATCGGCGGTGCGATCGAGGCCGCCACCAACGTCTGCACCCGTCAGCTTGCCGACCGGTTGCGCGAGCTGAACATCCCAGCCACGGTCGATCTCCGGCCGAACGGGACCCACTCGTGGGGATACTGGCAGGACGACCTACGCAAGTCGCTGCCACTGCTGTCCGCTTCGCTCGGGATCTGAGGCGCGGGCTCGTCACCCGCCGGCGACTGCATGCGGGTCGTTCGAAAGAGACCGCGGGGACTTATAACGCCAGCGTGATCCATAAAACAGCACAGTTGTCGGTTCGTAACCGAAGGTTCTCACAACGGCAACCCAATCTCCCCGCCCGCTGGGTTAGGTTTCCCCCTATCGCTCGGTAGCGCGAATGCGTTACACGTAGACGTCGACCAATTTCGGGAGGCGTCCGATATGAATCGGGAAGAGGTGGGCGATGAGCGGGCTGCCCAGTGGAGTCGACGGGATCATCCGCGCGATTTTCGCCTATGAGTTCGAGGACCGTGACGTGGTCGACGAGGTGGTGATCGGTGCCATCAGGTCGGGCGAGTTCGGGGAGTACCTCGACACGGTCGGGTCCTCGGGAATGTTCACCCCCTCGGTGGTCGACACCATCGGGACCGCCTGGTCAAAAAACCCAGAGTTGCTCGTCGACGCATTGCTCGACGGGGTGAGGGTCGGATAGCGGCATCGCATGCCACATGAGTCACATTCGTCACGCCGGTCACTCTGTTATCAGATCGTTGGCGAGCCGAAGGTTCTGGGCACGGAATCGGCGATAGCGTGAGTTATCGCCACAGCACCACACAGTGTTACAGCGAAGATGCCGTCAGTATTGACGAAGGGACCGACACGATGAGAGACCTGGGATCCCACACAAAAGACCTCGTCAGCGCCGTGCTGTCGTACGAGTTCGACGGCGGCGAGATCGACGCCTGGGCGATCGATCTGGTGCGCGGGGGAGAGTTCGCGCAGTGGCGCGACGCCCTGACCGATTCGGGTTTGTTCACCGACAATGCGGTTGAGGTGATCGGGTCGGCCTGGCGGCGGGATCCGGAGCTCCTCGTCGACGCCCTGCTCGACGGGGCGGACGAGGTCTCGCGCCGCAGGCTCAAGACGATGCGCCGTCCCTCGCTCCTGCCGGTCCACATCCCGGCCGACCGGATCGTCGGATTCGGCTGACCAACGGCTGACCGGTGGCCGGGCCTTCGGGTCCGGCCACCACTCATATCCGCCCGTCGACGACCATCGCGTCGTCGTCGGTCAGGGTCCGGTACGGGATGCCCGCCAGCCGGTAGCGCTCCGCGACCTCCTCGAGAAGGGCTGTCTCCTCGCTCCCGTAACCAGGCGAGCGAAAGTGCGGCACGATCGCCTGATCGATCAGGCCGAGTCCCTCCCAGATCACCGGCGTCCCGCAGGCCGGCCCGACCTCCGCCGGATCGTCGAGCAGCTCGAGCCCCCGCAGCGACGGCGACATCACGCAGGCCCCCGCGCTGTACCCGGCGTAGACCAGCGCGTCGGCACGCAGCAGCTCCGGCAGCACCACGTCGGCGCCGCTCCGCGCGAACTGGGCGCGCAGGACGAAGGTGTTGCCGCCGCGCACCCACACCATCGACTGCTTCGTCAGCTCCGCGCGCAGGGATTCCGGGTCGCCGATGAACTCGCGCAGGTCCAACTCTCGTGCGTCGAAGCCCATCCGTCGCAGCGGCGTCACGTCGCTGACCACCGCCGAGTCGCGTCCCACCTCCCACGCGTCCGCGGCGTTCGCGATCACCGCGACGGGGCCGGGTTCGCCGAGCAGTCTCAGCAGTCGATCGGGGTCGGCCCCGAACCTGTACGAGGACAGGAACAATCGCATCAGATGGTGAAGGCGAGGTTGGCCGCGATCTGGCGGCCGAGGGCCTCGTCGCCGAGCACCTCGATCTCCCCGGCGTGATCCGCGGCGGATGCCCGCCCGCCGCAGAGCCGGGTGAACAGCCGCGAATCGAGCCGCAGCGTCGTGGTCGCGGGCGCGTCAAGGGCGGGGACGACGGCGGCCCGGCCGTGGACGGCGACGTGGATGTCGCGGGCGAGCGGGCCGGTCAGCGCGAATGTCACTGTGGAGCCGTCCGGTGCGCCGCCCTTCTTGCCGACCGCGAAGCCGAGGCCCCCGACCAGTTCCGCGAACGAGTACTCGGCCCGCGGGCCGCCCTCCTCGCCGGGCAGGCCGACGGCGTCCCGGATGTCGTGCTCGTGGAACCAGCAGTCGAACAGCCGGGTGCGCATGAACCGGCCGTAGCTGTCGGGGCCGACCGGCGTCATGGACGGGGCGTCGAAGTCGTCCTGCGTCATCGCCGACAGCGCCTCGCGGCGGGTGCGGACGATGTCGCGGAACCGGGACAGCACCTCGGCATGGCTGTGCGAGCGCAGGCCTGCGACCCAGCGCTCGTTGAAGGCGCCGATCGCGTTGACCACGTGGGGGGACTCGGGCACCTCGTCCGCGGCGAGCGGCGGCTCGACGTCGCTGAGCATCGACTCGATGCCGACCAGGTGGGCGACGACATCGTGCACCGTCCAGCCCGGCAGCGGGGTCGGGCTGGACCACTGCTCGTCGGTGAGCCCGGCCAGCAAGCCGTCGAGGATGTCCCACTCCTCGAACAGGGCGGCGGTCAACGGCTCACGGTCGATCAGCGTCGGCTGCTTCGCATCGCTCACCGGCGCCACTCTAGGTGCTGGGCAGGCGGGTCGCGGGGATATGCGGCTCGGCGTCGCCCGCGCACCGTGGGCAGCCGTCCTCGGTCCCGTCGGGCCGGAACGCCCCGCACTCGGGGCACACCCGGTCGAGCCAGCAGGCCGGGTCGCCGCCGATGTCGTCGGAGCTCACGAGTCCGACTCCCGCAGGAACTCGGCGAGCACCTCGGCGTGGCTGTGCTCGAGGTCCCTGGTCGCGGTGAGCAGGACCAGCGGGCGACCGTGCGCGAGCTTCTGGACGCGGGCGATGGCCTCCTGGCCGAAATCGGACTCGAGCTCCGCGCGGTAGCGCGCCCGGAACTCCCGGAAGTGCGCCTCCTCGTGGCTGTACCACCGCCGCAGTTCGGTCGACGGCGCGAGGTCCTTCGCCCAATCGTCGTAATGGAATGCGTCCTTGCGGATGCCCCGCGGCCAGAGCCGGTCGACGAAGATCCGGGCACCCGGCTCGGGTTCGGGGTGGTCGTAGACGCGCTCGATCGTGACGGTCGGCTTGGTCTGCCTGCTCATCGGCACCTCCGATGCGGTCGGAAAACCCAGACTACGCGTGTGACCGGCGCCACATATCAATGTCCGAGTTGGGCGATTGGTCCTGTTCGGATTCGATTCAGTTTCCACCCGCTGGGATGAGAATCCCCTATCGTGGCGCCACTCTGGCTAGTGTTGTGAACTTCGTGCCAGCTGGGTCATCATCCGCAAGTCGCACGGGTGCCGCCGTCCGCCGCGGTTCCAAAACCACCTACCGCAGGAAGTAATCAGACAGTTGGATACATCGCAGAGCTCTAAGCAGCCGCGCCCAACGGTCGGCGTCGTTCGGGAAACGAACGACGGCGAACGCCGGGTCGCGTTGGTACCCAAGGTCGTCGCAACGCTTCGCGGCAAGGGTCTCGACGTCATCGTCGAGTCCGGTGCGGGGCTCGGCGCCCTGATGCCCGACGAGTTGTACGAGGAAGCGGGTGCGACCATCGGCGACGCGTGGTCCGCGGACGTCGTCCTCAAGGTCGCGGCCCCGAACGCCAAGGAGACCGCCCGGCTGCGCGCCGGCCAGAAGCTGATCGGCTTCCTCGCCCCGCGCACCAACGAGACCGGCATCGCCGCGCTCGCGGACGCCGGGGTCGAGGCGTATGCCGTCGAGGCGATCCCGCGCATCTCCCGCGCCCAGGTGATGGACGCGCTGTCCTCGCAGGCCAACGTCGCCGGCTACAAGTCCGTCGTGCTGGCCGCGTCGGAGTCCACCCGGTACTTCCCGATGCTCACCACCGCGGCGGGCACCGTCAAGCCGGCCACCGTGCTGGTGCTCGGCGTCGGCGTTGCCGGCCTGCAGGCGCTGGCCACGGCCAAGCGTCTCGGCGGCCGCGTCACCGGCTACGACGTGCGACCCGAGGTGGCGGACCAGGTCCGTTCCGTCGGCGCGCAGTGGCTGGACCTGGGCATCGACGCGGCAGGCGAGGGTGGCTACGCCCGCGAGCTGACCGAGGACGAGCGGGCCCAGCAGCAGCAGGCGCTCGAGGACGCGATCAAGGGCTTCGACGTGGTCATCACGACCGCGCTTGTACCCGGCCGTCCGGCCCCGCGCCTGGTCACCGCCGCCGCCGTCGAGGGCATGAAGCCCGGCAGCGTCATCGTCGACCTGGCCGGCGAGACCGGCGGCAACTGCGAGATCACCGAACCCGGTCAGACCGTCGTCAAGCACGGCGTGACCATCTGCTCCCCGCTGAACCTGCCGGCCACCATGCCGGAGCACTCGAGCGAGCTGTACTCGAAGAACCTGTACGCCCTCATCGAGCTGATGCTCGACGAGAGCGGCGCGCTCGCGCCGGACTTCGACGACGAGGTGCTCGCCGCCGCGTGCGTCACCCGCAAGGAGGCAAAACCCTGATGTACAACGAACTTCTTGCCAACATCGCGATCCTGGTCCTGGCCGGGTTCGTGGGCTTCGCGGTCATCTCCAAGGTGCCCAACACGCTGCACACGCCGCTGATGTCGGGCACCAACGCCATCCACGGCATCGTCGTGCTCGGCGCGCTTGTCGTGCTCGGGCACCTGCCCGGCGATGCGCCGTGGAGCATCAAGATCATCCTGTTCGTCGCGCTGGTGTTCGGCACCCTGAACGTCGTCGGCGGCTTCGTCGTCACCGACCGCATGCTCGCGATGTTCAAGCCCAAGAAGGACGCCGCAGTGTCCGACAAGAATGCGGCGGCCGAGAAGAAGGGGGCTGACGCCTGATGGGCTACCTCGTCACGATCCTCTACATCGTCGCGTTCTCGATGTTCATCTACGGTCTGTCCGGCCTCACCGGCCCGAAGACCGCGGTACGCGGCAACTACATCGCCGCGGTGGGCATGCTGATCGCGGTGGTCGCCGTCCTGATCGACATCCGCGACACGGACAACTGGGCCCTCATCGCGGGTGGCCTGCTGGTCGGCGTCGTCCTCGGCGTGCCGCCTGCGCTGCGCACCAAGATGACGGCGATGCCGCAGCTGGTCGCGCTGTTCAACGGCGTCGGCGGTGGCACCGTCGCGCTCATCGCGTGGGCCGAGTTCCTCAACTCCGACGGCTTCACCGCTGTCGAGGCGGTGCCCTCGGCACCGTTCATCGTCGGATCGCTGTTCGCCGCGATCATCGGTTCGGTCTCGTTCTGGGGCTCGCTGGTGGCGTTCGCGAAGCTGCAGGAACTGCTGAACAAGAACGTGGAGAAGGTGTTCGTCTCGAACGCGAAGGCGTTCCAGGTCGCGAACATGGTCCTCGCGCTGGTCTCGATCGGGCTGGCCGTGTTCATCGGCATCAATGCCGACGGTGACCCGCAGTCCGCGCTGCTGATCGTCGGGCTGCTCGTCGCGGCCGGTGTCATGGGCCTGTTCGTGGTGCTGCCGATCGGCGGCGCCGACATGCCCGTGGTGATCTCGCTGCTCAACGCGTTGACCGGTCTGTCGGCGGCGGCGGCGGGTCTGGCCTTGAACAACCAGGCGATGATCGTCGCAGGCATGATCGTCGGCGCGTCGGGCACCATCTTGACGAACCTGATGGCGAAGGCGATGAACCGGTCGATCCCGGCGATCATCTTCGGCTCGTTCGGTGGCGACGCCGCCGTGGCGGGCGGCGCCAGTGCGACCGGCGGCACCGTCAAGGCGACCTCCGCCTCGGATGCGGCGATCCAGATGGCGTACGCCAACCAGGTCATCGTCGTCCCCGGTTACGGTCTGGCGGTGGCGCAGGCGCAGCACGCGGTCAAGGAGATGGCGGCGCTGCTGGAGGCCAGGGGCGTCGAGGTCAAGTACGCGATCCACCCGGTCGCGGGCCGCATGCCCGGTCACATGAATGTGCTGCTCGCCGAGGCCGACGTCGAGTACGACGCCATGAAGGAGATGGACGACATCAACGGTGAGTTCTCGCGCACCGACGTCGCCATTGTCATCGGCGCCAACGACGTGACCAACCCCGCCGCGCGCAACGATCCCAGCAGCCCGATCCACGGGATGCCGATCCTCAACGTCGACGAGGCCCGGTCCGTCATCGTGCTCAAGCGGTCGATGTCCTCGGGCTACGCCGGCATCGACAACCCGCTGTTCTTCGCGGACACCACCTCGATGCTGTTCGGCGACGCCAAGAAGATGGTCGCCGCGGTCACCGAGGAGCTCAAGGCCCTCTAGCCCGACGCGTTCGCTGACGAAGGCGCCCTTCCCCGAGTCGATCGGGGGAGGGCGCCTTCGGTGTTCGCGGTGTCTAGAAGATGATGCTGCCGGTCGGGATGAGGGCGGTGGTGATCATCGCGATCACCATGGCGAGGGGGTCGACGTCGTTGCTGCCCATGCGTTGTGGCTCCTTGACTCGGTGAGATGGCGGTGCGCGGCCCGAACCTACAAGGAGCGCGGCGTGCGGGGTGATCGAATCGCCCGAATCGCCGGGTGCTCAGACCGACTCGTTGAGCTCGCTCAGCACCCGGGGACGGCCGACGAGTCCCGCGTACCGCGACGCCAGCAGCACGAACACCAGCGGCACCAGCATGGTCGCGGTCAGTGGCATCAGCTTGGTCAGCCAGCCGAGCAGCGCGGGACCCGCGAGCAGCCCGACGTAGCCCATGCCAACCACGCGCGACATGTTCACCCCCGCCGATCCGACGCTCAGGTTGCCCGCCGCGGTGAAGATCTGCGGGATGCAGCCGGACAGCCCGAGCCCGAACAGTGCCCAGCCGGCCAGCGTCAGCCACACCCAGCCGGACACGATCACCATCCCGATGCCCGCGGCCGCGATCAGCGTGCCGTAGCGCACCACCGCGACCGGTCCGAGCGCGGCGCTGACCCGGTCGGCACCGAACCGGCCGACCGTCATCATCAGCGCGAACGCGCCGAAGGCCAGCGCGGCGGTCGCGTCGGATGTCCCGAGGTGCTCCTTGACCTGCAGCGTGCTCCAGTCGTTCGCGGCCCCCTCGGAAAGGAACAGCGCGAAGGCGAGCGCTCCCAGGGCCAGCACCTTGCGTGAGGCCCCGGCGCCTCGCCTGCCGGTGACCCGGTCGGGGGCCGTGTGTTCGGCGGGGGCGACGTGCGGCAGCAGGAAGGGGGCGCACCCGGCGACCGTCACGAACCCGATCGCGGCCGCGACGGCCAGCGAGGTCAGCGGCGGCCACCCGGCAGCAAGGGCGGCGGCGCCGAGCAGCGACCCGACGACCCCACCGATCGAGAAGAACGCGTGGAAGGCCGACATGATCGGCCGCCGGTAGAGCCGCTCGACGTGCACGGCCTGCGAGTTCATCGACACGTCCAGCGCGCCGTTGCCGAACCCGAACACGGTCAGCGCCACGCCGAGCCAGACCGCGTCGGTCGCCGGCCCCGGCCCGATCACCCCGAACGAGATGAACACCCCGGCGAGGATCACCATCAGTCGGCTGCCGTAGCGGTCCGCGAGCGGGCCCGCCACCTGCATGCCGATCAGGGCGCCGCCCGCCAGCAGCAGGAGCAGCCAGCCGAGGGTGGCGTGGCTGATGCCGGTGCGCTCCGAGATGGCAGGGATGTGCACCACCCAGGCGGCCAGCAGGAATCCGTTGACGGCGAAGATGCCGAAGATCGCGGCGCGGGCCCGTCGGAGCCGGACGGGATCCGCGAGGGTCGGGCTTTTCGGGCGCACCCACTCTTTCTACCCCGGCCAGCCGCCCGCCCGGCCGGCCCTGTCAGAGCAGGGTGAGTGGATCGGTCAGTGTCGCGGCGATGTCGGCGAGGAAGCGCGAGCCCTGCTCACCGTCGACCAGGCGGTGATCGAAGGACAGCCCCAGGGTGGTGACCGAGCGGACGGCGAGTTCGCCGTCGACCACCCACGGCCGCGGCGCGATCGCGCCGAGGCACAGGATGGCCGCCTCGCCCGGGCTCAGGATCGGGGTTCCGGTGTCCACGCCGAACACCCCGACGTTGGTGATCGTGATGGTGCCGCCGGACAGGTCGGCGGGGGTGCAGCGGCCGGCGCGGGCGGTCTCGACGAGCTGGTGGATCGCCCGGGTGAGCTCGAGCAGGCTCATCAGGTGCGCGTCCTTGACCGACGGCACCAGCAGTCCGCGCGAGGTGGCGGTCGCTATCCCGAGATTGACGTAGTGCTTGGTGACGATCTCCTGGTGCTCCTCGTCCCAGCTCGAGTTGAGAGAGGGGTGCTCGCGCAGCGCCACCAGCAGGACCTTGGCCACCAGGGTCAGCGGGGTCGGCTCGAGGCCGGCGAAGGCGGGACTCGCGCGCAGGCGATCGACCAGGTCCATCGTCGCGCTCACGTCGACCGTGACGAACTCGGTGACGTGCGGGGCGGTGAACGCGCTCCGGGTCACCGCGTCCGCGGTCCGCCGCCGCACACCACGGATCTGGGTGCGGGTCTCGCGATGTGCGGGCGCTTCCTCGGGCGGAGCCGTTTCTCGTGGAACATCGTGTGCGCGAACGTCCTCGGGTGTGATCGCCCCGCCGAACCCGGTGCCCTGCACGTCGCTCAGGTCGATGCCGAGCTCGTGGGCCAGCCTGCGCGCGGAGGGCTTCGCGTCGGGCCGCGCGCGTTCGAGGTCCGGGGACCCGGGGGCGGGCATGGCCCTTCGCCTTCGCCTTCGCCTCCGGCTCGCGGGCGCGGCGGTCGGTCCGTACCCCACCAGCGCGGCCGGATGGTCCGGTGCTTCGGCGGCGGGCGTCGCCGCCGCGACGGGGGAGTCGCCGGCACCGGGCTCGCCGATCCGGATCAGGGGCGCGCCGACCTCGACGATGGTGCCGGGTTCGGCGAGCAGGGCCAACACCGTCCCGGCGAAGGGGGAGGGCAACTCCACCAACGCCTTTGCCGTCTCCACCTCCGCGATCACCTGATCGAGTTCGACGGTGTCACCCACCGCGACCGACCAGCGGACCAGTTCCGCGTCCGTCAGGCCCTCGCCGAGGTCGGGCAGCCGGAACTCGTTCGCTGGGTGCACGGCGGATGTCCCTTCAGGCGGCGAGCGTCTGGTCGACCGCGTCGAGGATGCGGTCCGGGTCGGGGAGGTAGTACCGCTCCAATCTGGCGGGCGGGTAGGGCGTCGCGAAACCGCCGACCCGGGCGACCGGCGCCTCGAGCTGGTAGAAGCACCGCTCCGTGATCCGGGCGGCGATCTCCGACCCGAGCCCGAGGAACACCGGGGCCTCGTGCGCGACGACCAGCCGCCCGGTCTTGCGGACGGAGGCCTCGACGGTGTCGAAGTCGATCGGGGAGAGCGAGCGCAGATCGATCACCTCGATCGAATGCCGCTCCTGCCGGGCGATCTCGGCCGCCGACAGCGCGGTGGCCACCATCGCCCCGTACGCGACAAGGGTGACGTCCGTGCCGGGGGCCGCGACCCGGGCCCGGTGCAGCTCGAGCGCGGCGGGTGCGTCGAGGTCCACCTCGCCCTTGTCCCAGTACCGGCGCTTGGGTTCGAAGAACACCACCGGATCGTCCGTGGCGATGGCCTGCATGATCATGTGGAAGGCGTCGTCCGGGGTGGACGGGGTGACAACGCGGAGGCCGGGTGTGTGCGCGAAGTGCGCCTCCGGGGACTCCGAATGATGTTCCACCGCACCGATTCCGCCGCCGAACGGCACGCGGATCGTCAGTGGCGCCCGCACCCGGCCGCCCGTGCGGAAGTGGATCCTCGCGACCTGGGACACGATCTGATCGAAGGCCGGGTAGACGAACCCGTCGAACTGGATCTCGCACACCGGCCGGTAGCCGCGCAGCGCCATCCCGAACGCGGTCCCGATGATGCCGGATTCGGCGAGCGGGGTGTCGATCACGCGGGCGGCGCCGAAGTCCTTCTGCAGCGTGTCGGTGACCCGGAAGACGCCGCCGAGCTTGCCGATGTCCTCGCCCATCAGCAGCACCTTCGGGTCGCGTTCGAGGGCCCTGCGCAGCCCGGCGTTCAGCGCGGCGCCCAGCGCCATCGTGGTCACGGCTGCGCCTCCTCGAGGGTGTCCAGGTACGCCGAGAACTGTTCGCGTTCCTCGTCGATCAGCGGATGCGGGTCGGAGTACACGTGATCGAAGACCGTCAGCGGGGCCGGGTCGGGCAGGGCGAGGGCGCCCGCCCGCAGGGCCTCGGCCGCCGCGGCGGCCTTGGTATCGACCCCGCGGGTGAACTCCTCGTCCATCGCGCCCTCGCGCAGCAGCAGCCGGCGGAGCCGGTCGATGGGGTCGCGGGCGCGCCAGTGCTCGATCTCCGCGCCGGTCCGGTAGCGGGTCGGGTCGTCGGAGGTGGTGTGTGGGCCCATCCGGTAGGTGATGGCCTCGATGAAGGTCGGTCCGCCTCCCTCACGCGCGCGCCGCACGGCGGTGCGCGTCACCGCGAGGACGGCGAGGACGTCGTTGCCGTCCACCGCGATCCCCGGGATCCCGAACCCGCGGGGCCGGGCCACGAGCGGGAACGGGCTCTGCAGTTGAACGGGTTCGCTGATCGCCCAGTGATTGTTCTGGCAGAAGAAGACCACACCCGCGCCCCAGCTCGCGGCGAACCCCAGCGCCTCCGACAGGTCGCCCTGGCTGGTGGCGCCGTCGCCGAAGTACGCCATGACCGCGATCTCGGCGCCGTCCATATGGGCGGCCATCGCGTAGCCGGTGGCGTGCAGACCCTGTGAGCCGACGACGATGGCCGGGTTCGTCAGGTTGTACTCGGCGGGATCCCAGTTCGACAGCGCCACGCCGCGCCACAGCGGGGGCCACTGCGCGGGTGGCACGCCGCGGCAGTACGCGAGGCCGTGCTCGCGGTAGCTGGTGAAGACGTAGTCGTCCGGTGCGAGGGCCCGCGCGGACCCGATCTGGGACGCCTCCTGACCGAGGCTGGGTGCCCAGATCCCCAGCTGTCCCTGGCGCTGCAGGGCGGTGGCCTCCGCGTCCACGCGGCGCAGCACCACCATGTCCTCGTACAGGCCGCCCAGCTCCGCGGGGCCGATGTCGGTGACCTCGCCCGCGTAGCCGGCTCCGTGTACCCGGGCCCCGTCGGGCTGGATGAGTTGGACCGGATAGTCGATTTTCTCGGACACCGGACCCTCCTCGCTGCTGTGCCGGGGCGGTCCTCGTGAAACCTCGGCGGCGCTCGATGTGTCCTTACTTCTCAGCATCCACCTTTGGCGGCGGGGCGCAAGTGAGCCGGTCGTCGAGCCGTCAACACCGTTCTGACCTGCATGGACGATCAGTTCGTCACGAGAAGGGTGGCGATCACGATCACCGAGAGATTTGCCAGTGCGAATGCCGTCCAGGCGTTATTGCCGGAATCGGGGTTGCCGAAGTCGCCGTACCTGATGTGAAAGGCGACCGCGGACCCGAACAGGACGAGCAGGCCGACGGCGGCGGCGATCCCGACCGGCCACCAGTACAGGCCCACCATCAGCCCGGCCGCGCCCGCGAGCTCCGCCGCGCCGATGAATCGGACCCGCGCGGCGCTCAGCCCGCGCCTGCGCAGCGCCGTCCAGGCCGGCCCCCGCAGCATCACCTTGGGCACCCCCGCGCCGAGCGCGGCGACGGCGAGAAGGACGGTGCAGACGATGGTGAGGATCTCCATGGGTGTCCTTCGCTGTCAGCGGCGGTGCAGGCGCAGCCGGAACCCCTCCGGCTTGAGGGTGAGCAACTCGGTGACGTCGAGCTCGTAGTCGGGCTCGGGCTCGAGGTCGTAGCGGTGCAGCAGCAGTGCCAGGGCCATCACGATCTCGTGGATCGCGAATTGCCTGCCGATGCAGGAGCGGATACCGGTGCCGAACGGCTTGTAGACGTGGCCGGGGCGGGTGCGGACGTTCGCGGGCAGGAACCGGTCCGGGTCGAACGAGTCCGGGTCGTCGCCCCAGACGGGGTCCCGGTGCAGCTGCGGCAACAGCACGAACGCGGCGTCACCCGCCTTCATCGGATAGCGGCCGCCCAGCACGGTGTCCTCGCGGGCCTCGCGCATGTAGCCGGGCGCGGTCGGCCACAGTCGCAGTGTCTCGTCGAGGACTCGCCGCACGTAGCGCAGCTTCGGGATCTGCTCGAACACCGGATCGGGGTCGGTGCCCTGTGGCCACATCGAGTAGATCTCGGCGCGGGCGCGCTCGGCGATCTCCGGGTTGTTCGCCAAGTAGTACAACGCGAACGACAGGGCGCCCGAGGAGGTCTCGTGACCGGCGATGAGGAAGGTGATCACCTGGTCGCGGACGTTCTCGTCGTCGAGACGCTCGCCGGACTCGGGATCCTCGGCGGAGAGCATCAGACCGAGCAGGTCGTCGCGGTGCTCCTCGGGGTTCGCGCGGCGCGAGCGGATCACCTCGTCGACCACCTCGGCCATGTAGGCCAGGTCGGCCTGGTTCCTGCGGATCGCCGTGCGCTTGATCGCCCGGTCCAGGATCGGGATCGGGATGGTGAACGAGGCCTTCTGCGCGAACCTCAGTGAGCGGATCATCGCCCCGACGAACGGGTCCTGCTCGGCTCGGTCGAAGGAGCCGAACTCGTATCCGAAGCCGGTACGGCCGATCGTCTCGAGCGTCACCTTGGTCATGTCCGGGGTGACCTCGACCGGTGTGGAGTCGCAGCGCTCGTCCCAGTGCACGATCAGCTCACGCACGGTGTCGAGCATGGTCTGGTGGTAGCTGCGCATCGCGGACTGGGTGAAGGCGGGCATCAGGATGTTGTGGGCCTTCGACCAGTTCGGTTCGGAGTTGTAGGCGGTGAACAGCCCGTCGTTCCCGATCGGCCGCAGGTTCCGCAGCGCGACGCCGACGTGCTTCTGGAACCGGCTCTCGTCGTTGAGCTCGGTGGCCAGGTCCACGCCGGAGACGAAGGTGAACACGTAGTTGAAGATCTTGCGCTGGTAGATCGGGCCGAGGCGCCGCGCGCAGGCCATCGCGTTCTGCGTCGGCTTGGTGACATCGACGTCGAGCAGGTCCCCGAGCAGGGGGATCCGCCGCGGCGGGTGGGGCATCGACGGACGATCGACCGTGAGGACTGCCATGGGCTCCATCTTGGCGTGCCGGCGCGCCCGCGGGCGGCGGAACGCGCCCAACCGCGGGGGTTCGTCGACTTCGGGTTCGTCAGCGTCGCCGCAGACCCAGCCGCAGGCCGACGGGCTTGAGCGTGAACTCCTCCGCGACCTCCAGCTGGTAGCCGGGAACGGGAGCGAGCTCGTAGCGATGCAGGATCAGCGCGAGCGCCAGTGTGGACTCGTGCAGGGCGAGCTGGCGTCCGATGCACGAGCGCATGCCTGTGCCGAAGGGCTTGTAGATGCCGGTCGGGCGGGTGCGGGCGCGCTCGGGGAGGAATCGGTCCGGATCGAAGGCCAGCGGGTTCGGGCCCCACACCGGGTCCCGCTGCACGCGCAGGGTGAGCGCCAGCAGGGCCTGGCCCTTCCGGACCGCGTGGCCGCCGAGGGTGGTGTCCTGTTTCGGTTCCCGGAAGTAGCCGGGGGCGATCGGCCACAGGCGCAGCGTCTCGTCGACGACCCGGCGCACGTACTTGAGCTTGTGGATGTCGGCGAACACCGGGTCCGGCTCCGTGCCCGCCGGCCACAGCGAGGAGACCTCGGCCCGGGCCCGATCCGCGATCTCGGGGTGGGTCGCGAGCAGATGCAGCGCGAACGAGAGTGTGCCGGAGGTGGTCTCGTGGCCGGCGCTGAGGAAGCTGATCACCTGATTGCGAATGTTCTCGTCCTCGAGACGCTGCCCGCTCTCGGGGTCCGCGGTGCCGAGCATCAGCGCCAGCAGGTCGTCGGGCTGACCGTCCGGGTGGCGGCGGCGCTCGCGGATGATGTCGTCGACCACGTGCCGGACGTAGTCGACATCGCGGGCGTTCTGCCTGATGTCCTTGCCGTGGACCGCGTTCTCCAGCCAGTGCACCGGGATGCGGAACCCGGCGCGCCCGATATAGGCGAACATGCGCGCCACCGCGACGGCGAAGGGGTCGGGCTCGCTGCGAGTGAACGAATCGAAGTGATAGCCGAATCCGATGCGGCCGATCGTCTCGAGCGTCAGCTTGCTGGTGTCGGTGTGCACGTCGACGGTGGTGTCCCAGTCGGCCAGGGTGTCCCAGTGGGCAAGGAGTTCGCCGACGGTCTCGAGCATGATGTCGTGGTAGCCGCGCATCGCGGAGAGGGTGAAGGCGGGCATCAGGATGTTGTGCGCTCGCGCCCAGTTGGGTTCGTCGCTGTACGCGGTGGGCAGCGCGTCGCCTAGGAACTCGCGGGAGGCCGCGAAGGCGAAGCCGACGTGCTTGCCGAACCTTTTCTCGTCACCGAGCTCCGCGTACGCCGCGGGCCCCGAGACGACCGTGAGGTGTCGATTGAAGATCTTGGTCTCGTAGATGGGGCCGAGGAACCCGGCGAGCTCGGCCAGCCGCTGCGCGGGACGGGCGGCGTCGCCGGAGAGCACGTCGCCCAGCACCGGTAGCCGATGCGGTGGGTGCGGCAGCGTGTCGGTGGTCATCGCCGGAAGCGGACGAGCCATGACTGATTCTCGCGCACTTCGGGGGTATTTGTCGCCCATCGGCGCTCGCCCCGGATCACGTTTCGTGGTCTGGCGAAATCGAATCGGCCCCGATTTGTTGCGGCTCGGCGGCGATATCCGCGTCCGCAGGTGGTAACGGCATCCGCGAACTAGCATCGCTGCTTGGGTAATTCCGCCGCGGTCGCGGCCGTCACGGGCACGCTGATCCAGGGAGAGGGAAGCAGATGGATTTCGCACCCACCGAACGCTGTCAGGAGTACCGCGACAAGCTCCTGGCCTTCATGGACGAGCGGATCTACCCGGCCGAGGCGGTGTACGAGCAGCAGATGCGCGAGTCGGGAGACCCGCACTTCCAGCCGCCGATCATCGAGGAACTCAAGGTCGAGGCGCGGTCGCGGGGGTTGTGGAACCTCTTTCACCCGCATCCCGGGTACGGGCCGGGGCTGACCAACTCGGAGTACGCGCCGCTGGCCGAGATCATGGGACGGAGCCACCTCGCGTCCGAGGCGTGCAACTGCTCCGCCCCGGACACCGGGAACATGGAGGTTCTCACACTCTTCGGCACCGACGAGCACAAAGAGCGCTGGCTGCGGCCGCTGCTGGAGGGCACCATCCGCTCCGCGTTCGCCATGACCGAGCCCGACGTCGCCAGTTCGGACGCGACCAACATCCAGATGACCATGGCCCGCGACGGCGACGAGTGGGTGCTCAACGGGCGCAAGTGGTGGACCTCGAATGCGTTGCACGCCAACTGCCGGGTGCTGATCGTGATGGGCAAGACCGATCCCACCGGGCCCGTCTACAGCCAGCAGTCGATGATGGTGGTGCCGATCGACGCCCCCGGGATCACGGTGGTGCGCGGGCTGCCGGTGTTCGGCTACCAGGACCGCGAGGGCCACGCCGAGGTGCTGTTCGAGAACGTCCGGGTCCCCGATGCCGACGTGTTGGCCGGTGCCGGTGCGGGATTCATGATCAGCCAGGCCCGGCTCGGACCGGGGCGCATCCACCACTGCATGCGCGCGGTCGGGATGGCGGAGCGGGCGCTGGAACTGATGTGCCTGCGGGCGTCGACCCGGGTCACCTTCGGTCGTCCGCTGAGCGCGCGCGCCAACATCCAGGACTGGATCGCCGAGGCGCGCATCGAGATCGAGATGGCCCGGCTGCTGACCCTCAAGGCCGCCTGGTTGATGGACACGGTCGGCAACAAGGAGGCGCGCACCGAGATCGCCGCCATCAAGGTGGCCGCCCCGCAGATGGCGCTCAAGATCGTCGACCGAGCCATCCAGGTGCACGGCGGCGGCGGGGTGTCCGACGACTTCCCGCTGGCGATGATGTACGCGCACCTGCGCGCCCTGCGGCTCGCCGACGGCCCCGACGAGGTACACAAAATGACCATCGCGCGCCAGGAGCTGCGGCCGTACCGGCTCGCAGCTGAAGAAGCCGTCGCCGCCGCGAAATGACAGACACCGCACCACAGTCCGTGACAGGAAAGGGAACCCGATGAGCAACGCCGTAGGACTCGACGAAGAGGCGGTGTCGAACTGGATCGCCGACATGGGGGTCGGTGCCGTCGCGCCGCTCGAGTTCAAGCGGATCGGCAACGGCCAGTCGAACCTGACCTATCTGGTGTCCGACTCGGGGGGTGGCCAGTGGGTGTTGCGCAGGCCGCCGCTGGGGCACCTGTTGGCGTCCGCGCACGACGTGGCCCGGGAGTACCGGATCCTGTCGGCCCTGCAGGGGAGCGGGGTGCCGGTGCCGAAGGTGCTGGGCCTGACCGAGGACCCGGCGATCACCGACGCGCCGCTGATGCTGATGAACTACGTCGACGGTGTGGTGATCGACAGCATCGGGGTGGCCAAGCAGCTGACGCCGGAACGTCGACGGGCAACCGGGCTGTCGATGCCGAAGGCGTTGGCCAGCATTCACGCCGTCGACCTCGAACTGTCCGGCCTCGACGATCTCGCGAGCCACTCGCCCTACGCGGAGCGCCAGCTCCGGCGCTGGTCGGGGCAGTGGGAGAAGTCGAAGACCCGCGACATCCCGGCGATCGACGAGCTGGCGGCGCTGCTCACCCGGTCCATCCCCGCGCAGACCGAGCTGACCCTGGTGCACGGCGACTTCCACCTGAGCAACGTGATCACCGCCCGCGACGACGGCAGGGTGGTCGCCGTCGTGGACTGGGAACTGTGCACGCTCGGTGACCCGCTCGCGGATGTCGGTGCGCTGCTGGCGTATTGGGCGCAGGCGGAGGACGAGGTTCCCGGTCCTTTCGCGGCGTCGACGCTGGAGGGCTTCCCGACCAGGGAAGAGCTGACGAAGGCCTACATGCAGGAGACCGGCAGGGATCCGGCCGCGCTCGGGTTCTGGCACGCACTGGCCCTGTGGAAGATCTCGATCATCGCCGAGGGGGTGCTCCGGCGGACGATGGAGGATCCACGGAACACGGCCGCAGTGGGAGCACCGTCGACGAAGTTGATCGACGACATCGTGGCCCAGGCGATGGAGCTCGCGCGCAAGGCGGGCCTCCGGTAGCTAATCGTATGCAAATCGTGACCAAAAGAATCTTGTAAAAGAAACCGTCGATCCGCTAGACGGATCCGGGATCGGCGTGCACACTTCTTTGTGAGCCGGAACACGGTGGCAAAAATCACACTGAAGGGAACAACATGGACAACATTCTGAGCCAGCTGATCTCGGTGCTCGGCGGCCTCACGGGCGGTCTCACGTCGGGCTCGTCGAAGCCCTCGACCACGACGTGAATACTCGGACCTGATCGAATGCCCCGCTTCCCGAGAGCGGGGCGTTCGGCGTTTCGGGGGCGTCGAGATCGGGGCGACTACGCTTCACCGCCATGGCCACCACTGACTCCGCGGAACGCTCGGGCAAGTTGTCGCGTGCGCGGATCCTCGAGATCGCCTTGGCGCACTTCGCGGTTCACGGCTATCGGGGCAGTTCCCTGGCGAAGATCGCGGCCAAGGCCGGGATCTCCCAGCCCGGACTGCTGCACCACTTCCCCACCAAGGCGGCGCTGCTGATGGCGGTGCTCGCCGACCGGGACGTGCAGGATCTGCACGCGACGGGCACGGATCCCGAGACCCTGTCCGAGATGGACTTCGCCGAGCTGATTGCCTTCCTCATCCGGATCGTGCGCCACAACGTCCAGAATCGTGACCTCGTTCAGCTCGCGCACCTGACGGCCGCCGAGGCGACGGGATCGGAACACCCCGCCCGCGAGTGGGTCGTCGGCCGGCAGAAGTTCCTGCAATCGCTGGTCGAATCGTCACTCCGCCGCGGCATCGAGGCGGGCTCGGTGCGCCGCGACGTCGACCCACGGATGACCACCTTTTTGCTGGTCGCCGCCGTGGAGGGGCTGGAAAACCAGTGGCTGGTCGACGACGAGGTCGACATGGTCGGCTCCTTCGTCCACTTTGCCGAACAGCTGCAACGAGCGGTGGCACCGACCGCCTGATCATCCGACCTGAGCAGGGAGTTCCCGGCTCAGGACGGCGGGGTCAACTGGCTCACTGCGTCGCGGATCTCCTCGGGAATCGCCACCGGTTTCCGGGTCTGCGCGTCGATGTAGACGTGCACGAAGCGTCCCGTGGCGGCGAGATCGAGCGCGCCGCGCTCGCCGACCCGGAAGATCGCGAGCGCGTAGACGATGCTGCGCGCGCCGAGCCGGGCCACCGACAGTCCGACCTGCAGCTGGTCCGGGAAGCTCAGCTCGCTGTGGTACCTGCACGAGGTCTCGGCGACGACGCCGATCGCGGGCAGGTCGCGGATGTCGACGCCGACCGCCGACATCAGCCAGCCGTTCACCGCGGTGTCGAAGTACGAGTAGTAGGTGACGTTGTTGACGTGGCCGTAGTGGTCGTTGTCCGCCCAGCGGGTGGGTACCGGCCACAGCACGGGGTAGTCGGCGGCGGTGGGCTCGGATTGGGCGGAGGTCATGGTGGCGACCTTAGATCAGGCGTGTCGGGACAGTTGCCTCGGTGGTGGCGTCGTATGGATCAGCGAATCGACGAGCTTGGTCATCGCCGAACCGGCGGCGTCGGTGGCGGTGGGCCCCAGCGCGACCAGCGAGACGATGAGGGCCGCGGCCTCACCGGGGGTGAGGGTGATCGGATCGACGTGCCGCCTGGCGTCGATCGCGTACCCGCCGCCTGGCCCGTTGCGGACCTCGATCGGGATGCCTGCCTCGCGCATCCGGGCGATGTCGCGCTCGACGGTTCGCGGGGTGACGTGCACGGTGTCGGCCAGCGCGCGTGCCGTCGTGAACTCCGGCGACCGGGCGCGTAGGCACTCGATCACCGCGTGCTGGCGTTCGATCCGCCGTAGCGTCAGGTGCGGGTCGGTGGACTTCGAGAAGGCCATGGCGACGAGGTTATAGAAGCCGACAGCTGCTTGTCGGGCTCTCTGTCTACTGTTGCGTTCACCCTCACATCCAAGGAGTGCGCATGAACACCGAACCGAAGTCGACACCGATCGTTTTCCTCAGCGGCGCAGGGCTTCCGGCCTGGATCTGGGACGAGGTGCGGGCCTCGTTGCCCGTCGACTCGGTCGTCGCGTCATACCCGAAGCGCGCGGACGCGACGCTGCGGGACTACGCGGAGGCGGTGCTGGCGCAGGCACCCGACGGTGAGTTCACCGTGGTGGCGCATTCGATCAGCGGGGTGGTGGCGAGCGAGGTCGCGGCCCTCGCCCCCGAGCGCGTCGGCGGGCTGCTCGCCGTCGCGGCCTCGGTGCCGTCGGCGGGCCGCTCGTTCCTGGGCGCGCTGCCCGCGCCGCAGCGGTACATCGTCGGGCTGATCATGCGGCTCGCGGGCACCCGGCCGCCGGAGAAGGCGATCCGCTCGGGCCTGTGCGCCGGTCTCGGCGAGGATGACATCGCGCGCATCGTCACGGACTTCGCGCCGGAATCGCAGCGCCTCTACCGGGATCGCGTCTCGGCGCGGACCCTGCCCACGCGCACCGGCTACCTCGTGGCGACGGCGGACAAGGAGTTCCCGGCGGCGCTGCAGGGCCGGTACGCCGACGAGCTCGGTACGCGGTGGCGGCGCGAGATGGCCACGGGGCACCTGCCGATGCTGCAGGACCCGGCGTCGCTCAGCCAGCTCCTCAAGGAGTTCGCGGCCGGGGCCTGACGCCGCGCACCACCAGCCGGAAGACCAGCCCGGCGACGAGCGCCCAGAAGGCCGACCCGATGCCGAGGATGCCGACGCCCGACGCGGCGATCAGGAAGGTGAGCACGGCCGCCTCCCGGTCGGATTCGTCGGCCACCGCCGCCGCCAGTGAGCCGCCAAGGGTGGCCAGCAGTGCCAGGCCCGCGACGGCCTCGACCACGCCCTGCGGCGCGGCGACGACCAGCGTCGCGAGCCCCGCCGAGCACAGCGCGAGCACCAGATAGGAGCAGCCCGCGGTGAAGGCGGCCACCCAGCGCCGCTTCGGGTCCGGGTGCGCGGAGGGCGCGGCGGCCAGGGCGGCGCTGATGGCGGCGAGGTTGATCGCGTGGCCGCCCGCGGGTGCGCCGATCACGGTGCCGATGCCGGTAACGGTCATCGCCGACTTCCACGGCACCCGGTACCCGAAGGACGACATCACCGCGGTGCCCGGGATGTTCTGCGAGGCCATCGTCACGATGTACAGCGGGACCGCGATGCCCACCAGCGCCTGCCACGTCCAGTGCGGGGCGGTGAGCTCGAGCGTCGGGGCGAGTGCGGAGGTGTCCAGGGAGCCGTCGCCGAAGGCGATGCTGATGGCGATCACCACGGCGGCCGCGGCGAAGGCCGCGGGCACGGCCCAGCGCCGGGAGAACCGCAGCAGGACCAGCCAGACGAGGACGACAGGGGCGACCGCGGCGGGGGAGTCGCGGAAGGCGGTGACCGGGGCGAGGCAGAGCGGGAGCAGCACCCCCGCGAGCATGGCCTGGGCGAGCGGGGTGGGGATCGCCGCGATCAGCCGACCGAGCCGGGGCCACAGGCCGGTGAGGGTGACCGCGAGGCCGACGACGATGAAGGCGCCCACCGCCGCGGGCCAGCCCCCGACGACCAGGCCCGTTCCGGCCAGCAGTGCGGCGCCGGGGGTGGACCAGGCCAAGGTGATCGGCATCCGGTAGTGCCGGGACAGCCAGAGCATGCCGATCGCCTGGGTGACGCACAGCGCCATCAGGCCGGACGCGGCCTCGGTCGGACTCGCGCCGACCGCGCGCAGGCCGGTGAGGACCACGGCGAAGGAACTGGTGAAGCCGACGAGGGCGGTGACCACGCCCGCGCTGATCGGGTGCGAGAGGCCCGGTTCGCGCGCGACCGCGGGCTCCGTCTGTTCGGCTCCCGTCGGATCGGGCTCGAGGGTTCGTGACACGACCGCCATCTTGCCGCAGCCGCGGTCGCGGTCGGTCGCGGCGCCCCCGCCGAGTGTGCAGCTGCTGTCGCGCTACCTGGGCGTTTGCCCCGGCAACCGCACACTCGGCGAGGCGGGCGGCTGGGTGCGGGCCTTCTTGCGTCAGCCGATCTGCTCGAACAGGGACACGATGATCCCTTCGGGCCCACGGACGTAGGCCATCCGCACGCTGTTCTCGTACTCGCCGATGCCGCCGATGAGCCCGTACCCGTCCGCAGCCACCGCGTCGACCGCCGCCTGGAGGTCGCCGACCTCGAAGGACACGTTGCGCAGCCCGACCTCGTTGGCCATCGCCGTCGGCGATCCGGGCACGTGGTCGGGCGTGACGAAGGTCGAGAGCTCCAGCCGGGACCCTCCGCCGGGCGGCCGCAGCATCGCGATCTGACAGTGCGCGCCGGGGATGCCGCAGACGGTCTCCACGAACTCGCCCTCCACGGATCCGGTGCCCTCCACCTCGAGGCCCAGTCCGACGAAGAACGCCGTTGCCGTGTCGAGGTCCGCGACGGTGATGCCGATGTGGTCGAAACGCTTTACGTGTGCCATGGGATCCATCCTCCGATTGTTGTGTGCCGATTCGATGCTGGGACGGAGCCGGGGCCGGGATCTCGACATGTTCTTGCCGCAAAGCTGTGGTCATCCAGGATTTCGAGTAGTCGTGCGGGACGACAGGTTGCGTCGAGCGCCAGTATCGTGTGTGTCGCTGGCCGTGCCGCCCGAGTGATCGAGCCGACCCACGGGCGGTGGCGGCCGCCGGTAGGGTGGAAATGACATGGAGATCGTGATCCGGTCCACGCCAGACGAAGTCGCCTCGACCGTCGCCGACATCGTCGAGCGCTCCGTGCGCCGAGGCCCGACGACGCTTGGCCTCGCGACCGGGTCGTCTCCGGTCGGCAGCTACCGCGAGCTGATCCGGCGGCACCACGACGACGGGTTGGACTTCTCGTCCGCCCGGGTGTTCCTGCTCGACGAGTACGTCGGGCTCCTGAAAAGCCATGAACAGTCCTATTTTTCCGTGATCAGATCCGAATTCGTCGATCGGGTGAATCTCGACCCCGACCGGGTGCACGGCCTCGACGGGCAGGCACCGGACCTGGCCGCGGAGGCCGCCCGCTACGACGCCGCCATCGCGGCTGCCGGTGGTATCGACGTGCAGCTGCTCGGGATCGGCACCGACGGACACATCGGCTTCAACGAGCCCGGGTCGTCGTTGACGTCACGGACGCGCATCAAGACGCTGACCGAGCAGACCCGACTCGACAACGCCCGCTTCTTCGGCAGCGTCGACGACGTCCCGCTCCACGTGCTGACCCAGGGCCTCGGCACCATCGGCGAAGCCAGACACCTGGTGATGGTCGCGGTCGGGGCGGGCAAGGCGGACGCCATCGCCGCGGCGGTGGAGGGCCCGCTCACTGCGATCTGCCCGGCGTCGGTGCTGCAACTGCACCGGCACGCGACCGTGGTCGTCGACGAGGCGGCAGCGGAGTGGTTCGCGTTGGCCGATTACTACCGGTACGCGCTGCGGCACAAGCCGGACTGGCAGCAGTTCTGAGACGACGGTCCTCCGGTCAAACGAGGGTGGGACCTGCCGGTACGGAGTAGGTTCTGCAGGCAACTGCACGTCTGACGACGGGACCCGGCGATGACAGCACAGGTCGTGACCAGGACACATCGGCGGCGGGGGTTGTTGGCGGCGGCGGCCGTCACCCTGCTCATAGCGGCGGGATGCGCAGACGATTCGACCTCGGAGCAGGCGGCCACCAGCACGCCAGCTGGTGCCGAACCGAGCGCGGAGATGGATTCCGCCGTCGCCCAGCGCCTGGACGACGCGATCAACTCGACCATGACCAAGACGTCCGTGCCAGGCGCGATAGTCGGCATCTGGGGGCCGGAGGGCGACTACGTCAGGGCCTTCGGCGTCGCCGACAAGTCCACCGACGTGCCGATGGAGACCGGCTTCTACACCCGGATCGGCAGCCTGACGAAGACGTTCACGGCCACCGCCATCCTGCAGCTGGTGGACGAGGGCAAGGTGGGACTCGACGACCCCATCTCGAAGTACATCGACGGCGTCCCCGCAGGCGATCAGATCACCATCCGGGAGCTGGCCCGCATGCAGAGCGGGCTGGCGAACTACTCGGCGAGCCCGGAGTTCCAGCAGGCGCTCTTCGCGGATCCCAAGGCGCCCTTCACCCCGCAGCAACTGCTGGACTATGCGTTCGCCCAACCCGCGACGTTCCCGCCCGGCCAGGGATTCCAGTACTGCAACACCAACTACGTGCTGCTGGGACTCGTGGTGGAGAAGGAAAGCGGGCTGGCGCTGCAGGACTACATCAACGAGCGGATCCTCCAGCCGTTGCGCATGGAGAAGACGAACTTCCCCACCACCAACGCGTTCCCGAGCCCGCACGCGCAGGGCTACACCGTGCAGACCGCCGACGGCAAGGAAGCCACGGCCACCGACTGGGACCCGTCCTGGGGCTGGGCGGCAGGCGCGATGATCTCGACCCTCGAGGATCTGCACATCTGGGGTCCGGTGCTCGCGACCGGCACCCTGCTCAAGCCGGAAACCCAGGCTCAGCGGCTCGAGACGGTGAATGCGCCGGGTTATCCCCCCGACGTCGGCTACGGCCTGGGGGTGTTCAACGCCGCGGGCTGGATCGGCCACAACGGCAGCCTGCCCGGATACCAGACCGTGACGGTCTACCTGCCGGAGCAGAAGACGACCCTCGTCATCATGACCAACACCGACATCGCCTACGAGGGCGGCGAGCCGAGCACCGAGTTGGCGACGGCGATCACCGAGATCATCTCCCCGGAACACGTCTATCGGCTGAGCGCGGCCGAGCCGAGTGCGGTGACGACGACTTCGGTGACGACGACTTCGGAGGCGACGACCCAGTCGACCGAGCCCACCCGTTGATCCGGGGGCGCTCGAACGCCCCATTTCGGTGACGGACCCATCCGCGCGACCCATCGGCTCCGAAGACCTTGCGAACTACCATGCAAGGGAGCGGAGGCGGGCATGCCGGAAACGAGTTCGACGTCAACGGAGGGGAGCCCCGTCGCCAGGAACGCGGCGCTGCGGCTGATCGCGCGGGCGGTGTCGGGTGTGATCGCCGCAGGCGTGGTGCTGGGCGTCGGCGAACTGCTGTCGGCGCTGACCGGCCCGGAATCGTCGCCCTTGTTCGCGGTCGGATCGACCACGGTCGACCGCAGCCCGGCCTGGGCCCGGGAGTTCGCCATCACGACCTTCGGTACCAACGACAAGCCCGCGCTGTTCATCGGGATGTCGGTCCTCGTCGCGGTGATCGCCGCGATCGCGGGCATCGTCGAACGGCCGTCGCGGCCGTACGGCAGCGCGATCCTCGCCGGGCTCGGACTGGTCGGGATGTATGCCGCCTACAACCGGCCCGGCGCGAGCGGGGCCGATGCCGTGCCGACGGTGGTCGGGGTGATCCTGGGCATCGTGGTGTTGCGGCTGCTCACGGCCCAACTCGACGAACCCTCGCGCGGCAGCGAAGGGGGGATGGGACGGCGCCGGTTCCTGGTGATCGCGTCGGTGGCCGTCGCGGTGGCCGCCGCCGCGGGGGTCGCCGGGCGGCAGATGAACCAGCGGCTGAGCGGGGTGCTCGAGAGCAGGCGCCGGGTGAAAGTGCCCGTGGTGGTGGACCGGGCGGCGCCCATCCCGCCCGGGGTCGACCTGGAGATCCCCGGCGCGACCTCGTTCATCACCCCGAACCCGGTCTTCTACCGGATCGACACCGCGCTGCAGGTGCCCCGCCTGACGACCGAGGACTGGCGCCTGCGCATCCACGGCATGGTGGACCGCGAGGTCACGCTGGGCTGGGACGAGTTGCTGCGGCGGACGCCCATCGAGCGCCGGATCACGTTGACCTGCGTCTCGAACGAGGTGGGCGGCGAGCTCGCGGGCAATGCCACCTGGGTCGGCTTCCCGATCGCGGAACTCCTCGACGAGGTCGGGGTGCAGCGCGACGCGGACATGCTGTTGTCGAAAAGCGTCGACGGCTTCACCGTCGGTACGCCCGTCGAGGTGCTGCGCGACGGCCGCGACGCGCTGCTGGCCATCGCGATGAACGGCGAGCCGCTGCCGCTCGAGCACGGGTTCCCGGTCCGCCAGGTGGTGCCGGGACTGTACGGCTTCGTCTCGGCCACCAAGTGGGTCGTCGACTGGGAGCTCACCAGATTCGATCGGGCACAGGCATATTGGACCAAACGCGGGTGGGGGGACAGGGCGCCGATCAAGACGGCCTCCCGGATCGACGTGCCCGCCGCGTTCGCGCCGGTGTCCGAGGGACAGGTGACGATCGCGGGCACCGCCTGGGCGCAGCACCGGGGCATCGAGAGGGTGGAGGTGCGGGTGGACGAGGGGCCGTGGCAGCCCGCGACCCTCGCGCCGCAGTACTCCATCGACACCTGGCGCCAGTGGTCCTGGCAGTGGGACGCGCCCGCGGGGGTGCACAACGTGCAGGTGCGTGCCACGGATCTTGACGGCAACGTCCAGACCGAGGAGCGCGCCGAGCCGATCCCCGACGGCGCCACCGGCTGGCACAGCCGCACCATCACCGTGCGCTGACGCCGAGTGTGCAGCTGCTGGCGCGCTTCCTGGGGGTTTGCGACGGCAACTGCACACTCGGCGGCGGTACGGTGTGGCCATGGTGGCTATCGAGGTGCTTCGCGGGGACATCACGAAGGTCGAGGCGGACACGATCGTGAACGCGGCGAACTCCGGACTGCTCGGCGGCGGGGGAGTGGACGGGGCCATCCACCGGGCCGGCGGCCCGAGCATCCTCGAGGAATGTCGACGGCTGCGCGCGAGCACGCTGCCGGACGGGCTGTCCGCGGGCGACGCCGTCGCCACCACCGCGGGAGATCTGCCCGCGCGCTGGGTGATTCACACGGTGGGACCGGTACACTCGGCAGACGAGGACCGGTCGGCAGTGCTGCGTTCGGCTTACACCCGCAGCCTCGAGGTGGCCGACGAGCTGGGCGCGCGGACGGTGGCCTTCCCGCTGATCTCGGCCGGCAGCTACGGCTGGCCGCACGCCGACGCCGTGCGCCAGGCAGTCGCCGCGGTGCGCAGCTCCGGCACCTCGGTGCGGACCGTCACCTTCGTCGCCTTCGGCGAGCCGATGGCCGAACTGCTGCGGCGCGAACTCGGGGTACTCGTCACCGCCGAGCAACTCGCAGCCCGGCTGGGCGCGCCCCGGCCGCCGGTACTGCTCGACGTCCGCTGGGCGCTCCGCGACCCGAACGGCTGGGAACACTTCCACGACGGGCACATTCCCGGCGCCTCGTTCGTGGACCTGGAAACCGAGCTGGCCGCGCCGCCCGCGCCGGAACACGGCAGGCACCCGCTACCCGAGATCGCCGACCTGCAGTCCGCGGCGAGGCGGTGGGGGATCGACACCGGCGACGCCGTCGTCGTCTACGACGCCACCGGGAACACCGCCGCCGCGCGCGCCTGGTGGCTGCTGCGCTGGGCCGGGGTGCCCGACGTCCGGATGCTCGACGGCGGGCTGTCCGGGTGGACGTCGGCGGGACTCGACCTGGAATCCGGTGCGGGCCAACCGGTGCGGGCCGGGGACGTGGAGCTCACCGCCGGTCACCTGCCGACGGTGACGGCGAGCGAGGCCGCCGAGCTCGCGGTGGACGGGGTGCTGCTCGACGCCCGCGCCGCCGAGCGATACCGCGGCGAGGTCGAGCCGGTGGATCCGCGTGCGGGTCACATCCCGGGGGCGCGCAGCGCCCCGACTGCCGAGAACCTCGACGGCGCCGGACGATTCGCGGACGCCGAGGCCCTGCGTCGACGCTTCGCCGGGCTGGGTGCCGACGGTTCGGCACCGGTTGCGGTGTACTGCGGGTCGGGGGTGACGGCCGCGCACGAGGTCGCCGCGCTGGCCATCGCCGGGATCGACGCGGCCCTGTACCCGGGCTCATGGTCGCAGTGGTCCAGCGATCCGGATCGTCCCGTGGCGACCGGCCCGACCCCCTAGTGCCTCACCCGGTCAGGACCGCGAGTACTCCGAGGCCCGGCGGATCTGGTCCGGGCTCGGGCGCACCCCGGTGTAGAGCTCGAACTGGGCCGCGGCCTGCAGCGCGATCACTTCGGCGCCGGTGATGACGGTCTTGCCCAGCGCCGACGCGGCCCGCACGAGCGGGGTGTCGGGCGGCAACGCCACCACGTCGAACACCGCCTCGGCCCTGCGCACGGCGTCCTCGCCGAAGGGCAGGTCGTCGGCCCCTGGCCCGCCCGACATCCCGACCGGGGTGGCGTTCACCAGCAGCCCCGGCCGCAGCTCGCCCAGCTCTGGGCGCCAGTCGAAGCCGTACTGGTCGGCCAGCGCCCGCCCGGTGACCTCGTTGCGGGCGATGACCGTCACCTGGCCGAACCCGTTGTCGCGCAGCGCCGCCACCACGGCCTTGGCCATCCCGCCGCTGCCCGCGACCGCGGCGGAGAGCGACGACGGGACGCGGTGCTCGGCGAGCAGCGTCGCGACCGCCTCGTAGTCGGTGTTGTAGGCATGCAGCACACCGTCCTCGTTGACGATGGTGTTCACCGACGCGATGGCGGCGGCCGAATCGTGCATCACGTCGACGTGCTCGATGCACGCCTCCTTGTACGGCATCGAGACGCCGCAGCCGCGGATACCGAGCGCCCGGATGCCCGCGACGGCGGCAGGCAGGTCGGTGGTGGTGAACGCCTTGTAGACGAAGTCCAGGCCCAGTTCCTCATAGAGGTAGTTGTGGAACCGGGTGCCGATGTTCGACGGCCGCGCGGCGAGGGACATGCACAGGCGGGTGTCCTTGGTCAGGGCGTCTCGGATGGTTCGGCTCACCCGCTCGACGCTATCGCCGTCGGCCGTCGGCGGTCCACCTCAGCGGAAGGTCGCGGCCGCCGATCGCAGGTTCGCCGACTCAATACACGTTGATCTGGGTGACGCTGGGGAGGTGCGGACGATCGGTTGTCAGGGTGACCTCGATGCGGCCGGACCCCGTCTCGAGGTGTGTCCACGGCTCCGCCGGGAAGTCGATCACCCCGCCACTGACCTCGGCGGACCACGATCCCGCAGCGCCGGTTCCCAGGTTGAGCCAGTGCAGCGTTGCCGATACCGAGCACAGCGCCCCTGGCGTGGTCGATATCCCGACGAATGTCGCGTTCAGTCGAACGTAGACCAGCCCGGGGAGACTGTCCGTGGCGACCGTGACGCCTCCGATTCGGCCGCCACATGCAAGTCCGTCAGCGACGGTCGCGGTGTCCGGGATGTTCACCCACCTGTCCTGCTCCGGACCAGCCGCCGCAGGCGTGCAGGCACCGAACAACCCGGCGAGCACGAGGCCGCTGATCGCGATCGACCTGCCGAGCGTGGGAAGCGACATGGTGCTCCGATTGTCGTCGGACAGTGGTTCGACGGTACCTCGGCGGGTTGGCCTGGCATTTCCGTTTGTCGGGGACCGGGACACCGGTCACCGACGCCGGACGCTCAGCCGGTGAACGGCGGCACGAACATGCACGGCACCTCGCGCCGGTGCATGGGGTCGAGCGCGTTGAACACCATGTACGCCGCGCGCTTGGAGCCGGCGATGGCGGCGTGCTCGGAGTAGTCCTGCGCGCAGGTGTCCTGCACGACGATGTTGTTCACCGTGTAGCCGGGAGGGCCCTGCACCTGGCCCTGCGGCAGCGCGATCGCCTCGTCGTACCGGGTGGAGATGTTGGTGTAGTTCACGCCCTTGACGTAGGGGGTGCCACCGGCGTTGATCTTCTTGATCAGTTCGGAATCGGCGGTCATCTCGCCGCAGCCCTGACATACGGGGACCGAGGTCTCGGGCACCCCCAACCGCTTGGCGTAGGCGGGCAACGCGTCGACGCCGAGGGTGGTCAGGCCCAGCCACGGCGGCGCGACCGAGACGTAGTTGGTGATCGTGCCCTCGCCGCCGAGGTGCTTGAGGTAGTACGTCGGGATCAGCGTGCCCTGCGAGTGGCCGACGACGTCCACCGTCTTGGCGCCGGTGGCGGAGCGCACCCGGTCGACGAAGGTCTTGAACTCACCGGCGCTGTTCTCGAGCGGGCCCATCCCGCCGATCGCCGAGATCGGCCAGGGTGCGCCGGGGATCGCCCCGTAGGTCAGGGCGAACACGCAGAAGCCAGCGTTCTTGAGCATCGGGACGTAGGCGCCCCAGTTGGTCTGCTGCCCGCCGCCCGTCCCGTGCACCAGCACCACCGGTCGCGGATGCTCCGCGGTCGGCTTGCATCCGAAGTCGTTCGCGCCGGGCAGTGAGCCGCCGGGGTTGGCCAGTTCGTTCGGGATTCCCGCGAAGAAGTTGTAGTTCTCCGGCAGCGGCTCGGCCTGGGCGGCCCCCGCCCCGAACGGCAGGACCAGCGCGGCCAGCGACAGGACGAAGGCCGCGGTGCGTGACGCTCGGAACATGTGCCCCCCATTGTTGTGTGGATCACTGTGATTGCGGATCACAGGAACCTAGCAATTGCTCGGTTGGTTGCAAAGGGGGGAAACCGGACGTTCTGGTACCGGCCACTCATGGCATCGGGAAGCGGGTGGCGGTGATCGACTCGAGGTTGCTGCCGTCGTGGCCGATCAGCCAGGAGCCGCCCTGGCGCTCACAGTTCGCGAGGTCGTCGAAGACCCGCATCAGGAAGTAGACCGAGAGGTCGGGCGAGGGTGTCAGCGCCAGCTGGTGTGACTCGCCCGGCCGGGTCATGTCCAGCCACACGCCGGACTGCCCGTCCAGCCGCAGGCCGACGATGTGTGCGGCGTCGACGAACTGGTATCTGCGCTGCTGCCACGGCGTGCTGTGCGAGTAGCCCTGCTCGAGCACCTGAACCAGGATGGTCATCTGTCGCTCCCGACGCGATTCGCCCAATGGCCCATTATCCCGCTGGTCAGACGGATTAATCCAGCGTCGTCGCGGTTTGTCGTGGCCGCCTGATTGGATGGGCTGATGGTGCACGCGGTGTGGTCCCCGGGATCGGGGCTGATGCTGTGGCGCGACGGCGGTGCTCCCGAGCCGGTCGACGACGAGATCGAGCACCTGCCCGCCTCGTTGCGGCGGGCCATGGACCGCAAGTTCCGGCACCGGGTCACGGTGTCGCTGCCCAACGGCGACGGCACGCTCGGTGAGGTGACGGTACCCGCCCTCGCGCTGGCGCCGCCCGCGGCCGCCGCGCTGCTGCTCGACCTCCCCACCGGCCCGACTCCGGGTCTGCCCGGCGACCTCCGCTTCCTCGCGCACGTCGCCAGGGGAGTGCGGAGCTGGGTTCGGGCCGGCCGGGTCGTGCCCGAGCTCGAACGCGCGGACGGCCAGTGGTGGGCCCGGTGGCGGCTCGTCGGCGGCGATCGGCAGCGGGCCTGGATCTCGGAATTGGCGGCGGCGACGCCCGCCGTGCTCCGCGGATCGGGTGGCGCGCGAAAGGTGCTGGAGGATCTCGTCTTCGAGATCACCGACCCGATCGTGCGCGAGCTGCTCCGCGACCGCGACGGCGGCGAGCACCCGTTGCTCGCGGCGCTGGCCGCGGGCACCCCGTTCGCCGAGGGCACCCAGCGGATCGCCACCGATCTGCAGCAGTGGCGGCAGAGCCTCACCGTGGAGGAGCCGGACCTGGTCCTGCGGCTGCTCGAACCGGAGGACGACGACGAGCCCGCTCTCGAGGACGGTGCCCTGGTGCTCTGGCGGCTGCAGGTCTGCCTACGGCCCGAGGGCGAGGCGCCCAGCCCGGTGCCGGTGCACCTGGGCGACCCCAAGGCACTGACGGTCGGGGTGCGCAAGCTCGCCGAGGCGATGGCCGCCTACCCGATGCTGCGCGCGGTGCCGTCGGACCCGGACAGCCTGGACCTGCTGCTGCCGCTGGAGGTGGTGACCGACCTGGTCGCGCACGGCGCCCAGGTGCTCGCCGACGCGGGCGTCACGTTGATGCTGCCGCGCGCGTGGAGCGTGGTGGCCCCGTCGCTGCGGCTGCGGGTGACCAGCCCGCCGGTGGCGGCCGACAGCGAGGACAGCGCGGTCGGGATGAACCAGCTCGTCGCCTACAACTGGGAGCTCGCGCTCGGCGACCTGGTGCTCACGCCCGCGGAGATGGCGCAGCTGACCCGGGCCAAGACCGACCTGGTCCGGCTGCGGGGACAGTGGGTGCAGGCCGACAAGACCGTTCTCGCGCGGGCCGCCAAGTACGTCATCCGGCAGTCAGGCGACGGCGGGCGCACCCTCGCCGACCTCCTGGGGCAGCTCACTGCGCCGGAATCGCCGCCGGTTCCGGTGGAGGAGATCACGGCCACCGGTTGGGTTGCGGGACTGCTCGATTCGGGAGCGCGGCCGACCAGTGTGCCGCAGCCGCCCGGGCTCGAGGCGCGGCTGCGGCCCTATCAGCGGCGCGGGCTGGACTGGCTGGTGTTCATGAGCGACCTCGGGCTCGGCGCGGTGCTCGCCGACGACATGGGCCTGGGCAAGACGGTACAACTGCTCGCGCTGCTCGCCCACGAACGGGCCGACGGGGCGCAGCGCCCGGGGCCGACCCTGCTGGTCTGCCCGATGTCCGTGGTCGGGAACTGGCAGCGCGAGGCCGCCCGGTTCACGCCGGGGCTGCGGGTGCTCGTGCACCACGGCACCGACCGTCTGCGCGGCGAGCAGCTGACCGCGGTGGTGGCCGAACACGACCTGGTGATCACCACGTACGCGCTGCTGGCAAGGGACACGGCCGCTCTCGGCGAGCAGAGCTGGCGCCGGATGGTGCTCGACGAGGCCCAGCACGTCAAGAACTCGGGCACGGCCCAGGCGCGGGCGGCGCGGGCGATCCCGGCGGCGCACCGGCTCGCGCTGACCGGCACCCCGGTCGAGAACCGGCTCGACGAGCTGCGCTCGATCCTGGACTTCGTGAACCCGAGGATGCTCGGCAGCGCCCAGCAGTTCCGGGCCCGGTTCGCCGTGCCGATCGAACGCGAGCACGACGAGGGCGCGTTGGCGCGGCTGCGGACGGTGACCTCGCCGTTCGTGCTGCGCCGGGTCAAGACCGATCCCGAGGTGATCTCCGATCTGCCGGAGAAGTTCGAGATGACCGTGCGCGCGAACCTCACCGCCGAGCAGGCCTCCCTCTATCGGGCCGTGCTCGACGACATGATGGAGCGGATCAGGGACACCGAGGGCGCGGCCCGCAAGGGCGCGGTGCTCGCGGCGCTGACCCGGCTCAAGCAGGTGTGCAATCACCCGGCGCACTTCCTCGGCGACGGCTCGCCGATGTTGCGTCGCGGCAGCCACCGGTCCGGCAAGCTCGGCCTCGTCGAGGACATCCTGGAGTCGGTGCTCGCCGACGGCGAGCGCGCGCTGCTGTTCACCCAGTTCCGCGAGTTCGGCTCGCTCGTGGCCCCGTACCTGGCGGAGCGGTTCGGCGCCGAGGTGCCTTTCCTGCACGGCGGGGTGTCGCGGGCCAAGCGTGACGCGATGGTGGAGGGATTCCAGGGCGGCGACGCCGCGCCCATAATGCTGCTCTCGCTCAAGGCCGGCGGTACGGGACTCAACCTCACTGCGGCCAATCACGTTGTGCACCTGGACCGCTGGTGGAACCCCGCGGTCGAGAACCAGGCCACCGACCGGGCCTTCCGTATCGGTCAGCGTCGCGACGTGCAGGTCCGCAAGCTGGTGTGCGTCGGCACCCTCGAGGAGCGGATCGACGCGATGCTGGCGAGCAAGTCGGAACTGGCGAACCTCGCCGTCGGCACCGGCGAGAACTGGATCACCGAGATGTCCACCGATGAGCTCCGCGAACTGATGATGCTCGGCGAGGAGGCGGTGGGCGAATGAACCGGCGGCGAACCGATTTCAGCCAGTTCGGCACCCAGCGCGCGGCGCGCGGCGGCCCCTTTGCGCAGTCCTGGTGGGGCCGCGCGCTGGTGTCCTCGATGGAGAAGATCGCCGACTCCGGCCGGATCGCACGTGGGCGCGGCTCCGCCCGCGCGGGACAGGTGATCAGCTATCGGATCGCGCCTGGAGCGGTGGTCGGTGAGGTCCAGGGCAGTCAGATCGACCCGTTCACCGCGACGTTCACCCTCCGCCCGCTGGATCCCGACACCGTCGACGTGCTGATCGACCGGGTGCGCTCGACGCCGGGCATGCTCGCCACCCTCGCCGCGGGGACGGTGCCGATCGAGCTCGGGGAGCTGTTGCTGCCCACCGAGTCCGGCGACCTGGACTTCGGCTGCACCTGCCCGGACCAGGGCTGGCCGTGCAAGCATGCGGCGGCCATCGTCTACCTCACCGCGCAGCGCCTCGACACCGAGCCGCTGGTCATCCTCACCCTCCGCGGGCTCGACCTCGACACCCTGATCCGCTCGTTCGACTCGGACGGGGCGGACGCGGAGTCCGCGCCGGACCTCGACGACTACTTCGGGGATCGGATCGAGCTGCCGCCGCTGCCGCGGTTGGAATTCCGGCCCGCGCCGGACGATCTCACCCCGGAGCCGCTGCGCAAGGCGCTGCGGGCGGGCGGGGTGGAGGAGCCGGTGGTGGCCGACGCGCTGCGCGAGCTGACGGCCACCTACCGGATCCTGGGCGGGCAGTGACGCCCGACTACCGCTGCGAGGAGATGTTTCCGCCGTCGACGACCAGCTCGCTGGCCGTGATGTAGCTGGCCTCGTCGGACAGCATGAAGCGGACCACTCGGCCGACCTCTTCCGGGCGGCCGAGGCGGCCCATCAGGATGCGGCGCTCGAACGTGCCCTCCGGCAGCATGTCGACGGTCGGCTGAAGCATCGGGGTGAGGATCTGTCCGGGGGAGACGCAGTTGATGCGGATGCCGTCGGGCCCGAGCCGATCGGCGAGCGAGCGGACGACCGCGAGCATGCCGCCCTTGGCAGCGCTGTACACCGGGTTGATGGCGTTGCCGAGGTGCGCGTTGATCGAGGCGATGCCGACGATTGCCGAGCCCGGGTTCGCCTTGAAGTCCGGCAGCAGTTCCTTCGTCAGCAGCACCAGCGGACGCAGGTGGGTGTTGATGCCGAGGTCCCACACGTCCACGGTGACGCCCTCGAGCGAACCGGTGTCGACGACGCCCGCGGCGTGCACCAGTCCGCCGATGTTCGGCAGCGCGGCGCGGGTGGTGGCCAGCGCGTCGGCATACAGGTCGGGGTTGCTCAGGTCGACCGCGACACCGATCGCATCGACGCCGAACTCGGCGGCGATGGCCTCGGCCTCTGACTTGGCCTTCGCCTCGTTGAGGTCCCAGAGGGCGACCGGACGGCCGGCCTCGGCGAGGGAGCGGGCGGACGCGAGGCCGATGCCCGATGCGCCGCCGGTCACGATGACGGCGGTCGTAAGGGTCGCGGGGGTGTTGGTGGCTTCAGACATGTACCCAGCGTCGACCCGCCCGGGGGCGCCCACAACCCCCTCGTCCCGCTCAGCGGCTACGCCGCCCGTGAGTCCTTCTGGTCCCGTGGCGGACCAGAAGGACTCACAGGCGGCGCAGCCGACTACAGGCCGCGGGCCGGGGTGGTGCCCGTCCGCGCCATCGCGGCGAACAGCTCGGTGTGCATGGCCGCGGCCTGCTCAGGGGCGTAGTAGCCGACGCTGAGCGGGTTGGCGCGGTTGTGCATCTCGAGGGGGTCCTCGACCAGGTCGTACAGCTCGTACTGCGGCGAGGCGACGCCCGCGGGGTCGAAGTACGCGGAGTACTTCCAGCGGGTGTCCCTGACACAGCGGATGTGGTTGGGCTGGGTGACGATGAACTGGCCGTCGGGGGTCGCGCAGTTCTGGTCGTCGTAGGTGAACAGGATGCTGTCCTGCACCGCCGCGGTGGGGTTGTCCGGGTGCGCGGCGGCGTCCGCGACCACCGGCATCAGATCGGTGCCGAGGAACCGCCACGCGGCCGGGTCCGCGCCCGCGAGGGTGGCCAGGGTGGGCACCACGTCGATGAGCGATGCCATGGCGTCGGTCTGCACGGGCCTCGGGAACATCGCGGGATTGCTGATGACGAGCGGCACCCGGAGCGTTTCCTCGTAGGCGTTGAAGATCTTCTGGCGCAGGCCCCCGTGCGAGAGCCCCATCTCGCCGTGGTCGGACATCCGGACGATCACGGTCCGGTCGATCAGCCCCGGCTCGGCCTCGAGCGCGTCGAGGACGGCGCCGATGTGGTCGTCGACCACCTTGTGCATGTAGGCATAGAAGTTCACGTAGTTCTGCGCCGCCTGGGGTCCGATCAGCGGCCCGAGCCCGGCCGCGAGCAGCAGTTGCGACTGGATCTGGGCGGTCGGCTTGTGACCCCGGGCGAGCATCTCGTCGACGCTGGGCGGCAGCGTGATGCCCTGGTTGAACGCCTGCGTCGCCTCGGTCCCGTAGTTGTTGCAGGTGCCGTTCAGTGCGTCCCACGTCTGCGGGTAGGCGAGGACGTCGTGCGGGTTGATGAACGAGACGATCAGCGCGAACGCCCCGTCCCCGTCGGCGGCCTGTCCCCCGATGAACTCGACCGCCTCGTTCGCGATGCGTTGGTCGATGTCGGCGCAGCCGCCGCCGAAGTGATCGGGGTTGGTGTCCTGCCCGCCCTCGGGCGGGACCCAGCCCTGGAACCCGTAGGCCGCGATGTCGGCGCTGCTCGGGTCGCCGCCCGCGGCGCCCTTGCTCATGTGCCACTTGCCGCGGTAGTGGACGGTGTAGCCGGCCGACTCCAGCACCCTGGCCATGTTCTGCTCGCCGACCTGCAACTGAGGTTCGTTGGGCGAGACCGTCCCGCCCTCGGTCAGGGTCGCGGTGACACCGTGCTGGGCCGGGTAGAGGCCGGTGAAGAAGGTGCTGCGACTGGGGGAGCACATCGCGGTGTTGCAGAAGGACCGGGTGAAGGAGAGGCCGTGGCTCGCGAGGCGCTTGCGGTTGGGCAGGTTCGCGTCCGCCCAGCCCGCGGGCCAGTGCATCGGGTGCCGTTCCTGATCGGTGATGATCACGACGATGTTGGGTCGATGGATGGGTACGTCGGACCCTTGGGCCGCGCTCGCCCTCGGACCGGTCGAGCCGATCCCGGCTACGCCTGCCGCGACAAGGGCGCCCGCGGCGCCGAGGAAGGTGCGGCGGGTCGTCGCCGTGGAGAATCCGGCGGACCCGTCCGAGCACTGAGGTGATTCGTTCGCGCGCCGGGTCGATTCGGTCTGGGGCTCCATCGGGCGATCTCCATCCTGAGACGAGAGAGTGCAGCTGACAGGTTTCATGCCCGTTCGCGCGCGCCCGGTGGCGGTCCGGCCGGCACCTTGTGACCGGATTGTTCTCCGTCGGCGGTGTTCGCACCCCTGGTTTCGGATGATCTTGTTCGACGGGACCGGGATTCTCGCCTGGTCGGCGCCACCTCTAGACATACATGGACATCCAACTATAGGATGGCAACATATCCGGAACTCCGCACCGCGCCCGTGGGTTGCCATGGGGTCGGCGCGGGCATTCGCCCTAGCGAGAACAGGTCCAAGAAAATGGTTCAGGAACTCACCCACTTCGTCGGTGGCAAGCGCGTCCCCGGCACCTCCGACAAGTTCGGCGACGTCTACGACCCCAATACCGGCGAGGTGCAGTCGCGCGTGCCGCTCGCCGACAAGGCCGAGACCGAGGCGATCATCGCCAATGCGGTTGACGCTCAGCGTGAGTGGGCCGCCTTCAACCCGCAGAAGCGTGCCCGCGTCCTGATGAAGTTCCTCCAGCTCGTGCAGCTGGAGATGGACTCGCTCGCGCGACTGCTGTCCTCGGAGCACGGCAAGACCATTCCCGACGCCAAGGGCGACATCCAGCGCGGCCTCGAGGTCATCGAGTTCTCGCTCGGCGCGCCGCACCTGCTCAAGGGTGAGTACACCGAGTCCGCGGGCACCGGCATCGACGTGTACTCGATGCGGCAGCCGCTCGGCGTCGTCGCAGGCATCACCCCGTTCAACTTCCCGGCGATGATCCCGCTGTGGAAGGCGGGACCGGCGCTCGCCGCGGGCAACGCGTTCATCCTCAAGCCCTCCGAGCGCGACCCCTCGGTGCCGCTGCGCATCGCCGAGCTGTTCGTCGAGGCAGGCCTGCCCGCAGGCGTGTTCAACGTGGTCAACGGCGACAAGGAGGTCGTCGACGTGCTGCTCACCGACGACCGGGTCAAGGCGGTCGGCTTCGTCGGCTCGACCCCGATCGCGCAGTACATCTACGAGACCGCGGCCGCCAACGGCAAGCGCGCGCAGTGCTTCGGCGGGGCCAAGAACCACGCCATCGTGATGCCCGACGCCGACCTCGACGAGGTCGCCGACGCCCTGATCGGTGCCGGCTACGGCTCCGCGGGCGAGCGTTGCATGGCCATCTCGGTCGCCGTTCCCGTCGGCGAGGAGACGGCAGACGCGCTCGTCGCGAAGCTGAAGGAGCGCGTCGCCAAGCTGAAGATCGGCCGCAGCGACGACGAATCCGCCGACTTCGGTCCCCTCGTCAGCAAGGACGCCCTCGACCGCGTCAACAACTACGTGCAGATCGGCATCGACGAGGGCGCAACGCCGGTCGTCGACGGCCGCGGCTTCACCCTCGAGGGCCACGAGGGCGGATTCTTCGCAGGCGCCACTCTCTTCGACAATGTCACCTCGGACATGCGCATCTACAAGGAAGAGATCTTCGGACCCGTCCTCCAGGTGGTTCGCGCAGCCGATTACGAGGAGGCTCTGCGCCTGCCCACCGAGCACGAGTACGGCAACGGTGTCTCCATCTTCACCCGTGACGGCGATACCGCGCGTGACTTCACCGCTCGCGTCAACGTCGGCATGGTCGGCGTCAACGTCCCGATCCCCGTGCCGATCGCGTACCACACCTTCGGCGGCTGGAAGCGGTCCGGCTTCGGCGACCTCAACCAGCACGGCCCGGACTCCTTCCGCTTCTACACCAAGACCAAGACGGTCACGCAGCGGTGGCCTTCGGGAACCAAGGAGCACGCGACCAACCACTTCGTCATCCCGACGATGGATTAGGAACACCATGTTCACCCTGACCGATGACGAGCGGGCGATCAGCGACACCGCTCGGGACTTCGCCTCGGAGTACTTGGCCCCCAACGCGATCGAGTGGGATCAGACCAAGCACTTCCCAGTGGACGTGCTGCGCAAGGCCGGCTCGCTCGGCATGGGCGGGATCTACATCAGCGAGGACGTCGGCGGGTCGGGGCTCACCCGGCTCGACGCCGTCCGGATCTTCGAGCAGCTCGCCAAAGGCTGCCCGTCCATCGCCGCCTATGTGTCCATCCACAACATGGTCACCTGGATGATCGACTCCTTCGGGACCGACGAGCAGCGGCACCAGTGGGTGCCTGCACTGGCCTCGATGGAGCACCTCGGCAGCTACTGCCTGACCGAGCCGGGTGCCGGCTCCGACGCAGCGGCCCTGAGCACCAAGGCCGTGCGGGACGGCGACGACTACCTGCTCACCGGGGTCAAGCAGTTCATCTCCGGCGCGGGCACCTCCGACGTGTACGTGGTGATGGCCAGGACCGGATCCGCGGGCGCCAAGGGCATCTCGGCGTTCATCGTCCCGAAGGGCGCCGAGGGCCTGACCTTCGGAGCCAACGAGAAGAAGATGGGCTGGAACGCGCAGCCGACCCGTCAGGTGATCCTCGACGAGGTGCGGGTGCCCGCCGCCAACCTGCTCGGTCAGGAGGGCGACGGCTTCCGCATCGCGATGTCCGGACTCAACGGCGGCAGGCTGAACATCGCGGCGTGCTCGGTCGGCGGCGCCCAGGCCGCGCTGCAGAAGGCGGTCAACCACCTGGCCGAGCGCAAGGCGTTCGGCTCGCCGCTGCTCGACTCGCAGGCGCTGCAGTTCCAGCTCGCGGACATGCGCACCGAACTCGAGGCCGCTCGCACCCTGCTGTGGCGGGCCGCGGCCGCGCTCGACGAGGACGCGAACGACAAGGTCGAACTCTGCGCGATGGCAAAGCGATTCGCCACCGACACCGGATTCGACGTAGCCAACAAGGCACTACAGATGCACGGCGGGTACGGCTACCTGTCCGAGTACGGATTGGAGAAGATCGTGCGTGATCTGCGGGTCCACCAGATCCTCGAGGGCGCCAACGAGATCATGCGGGTGGTCATCGCCCGCGCTGTCGTCGGAACGGCGGGGGCGGCGTGAGCGCGGGCGCGGCGGAGGTGACCGAGGCGGAGGTGATCGTCGACAAGCGCGACGGCCTCGGCCTGCTCACCCTGAACCGGCCAAAGGCGATCAACGCTCTCAACCACTCGATGGTGCACCAGCTCGCGGCGGCGCTGGAGGATTGGGCCACCGACGACGAGGTGCGCGCGGTGGTGCTCACCGGTGCGGGGGAGCGCGGGCTCTGCGCGGGCGGCGACATCGTCTCGATCTACCACGACGCCCAGGACGGCGGCGACGGCTCGCGCGAGTTCTGGCGCGACGAGTACGTGCTCAACGCCGCGATCGCGGGCTACCCCAAGCCGTACGTCGCGATCATGGACGGCATCGTGATGGGCGGCGGCGTCGGGGTGTCTGCGCACGGCAGCGTCCGGATCGTCACCGAGCGCTCGATGATCGGGATGCCCGAGGCCGGAATCGGATTCGTGCTCGACGTCGGCGGCACCTACCTGCTCTCGCGCGCCCCTGGTGAGCTCGGTACCCATATCGCGCTGACCACCGCACGGCTGACCGCGGGCGATGCCATCGCCTGCGGGCTGGCCGACCACTTCATCCCGTCCGGCCGCGTGCCCGCCTTCCTGGCTGCGCTCGCTGCCGGACCCCTCGAGCGCGCGCTCGAGGAGTTCACCGAGCCCGCACCCGAATCCGCGCTGCTGGCGCAGAAGGGGTGGATCGGCGACGCCTACTCGGCGGACACCGTCGAGGAGATCGTCTCGCGGTTGCGGGACAGCGGGATACCGACGGCCGCGGACGCCGCCGAGCAGGTCCTCGCCAAGTCGCCGACCGCGGCGAAGGTGACGCTGCGCTCGCTGCGCCGCTCCCGCGACCTCGGCAGCCTCGAGGAGGTGCTGAACCAGGAGTACCGGGTGTCCTCGGCCTGCCTGGATTCCCACGACCTCGTCGAGGGCATCCGCGCGCAGGTGGTGGAGAAGGACCGCAATCCCGCCTGGTCGCCCGCCACTCTGGAGGAGGTCACGGACGAGCAGGTGGATCGCTTCTTCGCGGATCTGGGGGCGTTCGAGCTCGGCCTCGTCCCCGGCGGAAACACCCACAGCTCCATCACTCTCGGCAACACCCAGGAACTCAGCAGCGTTGGGGAAGGAAAGTCATGAGCGCCGCAGGCAATCTCCGGATCGGCTTCATCGGTCTCGGTCACATGGGCGGCCCGATGGCCGCGAACCTGGCCAAGGCCGGATACCAGGTCAACGGCTTCGACCTGGTGCCCGCGGCACTGGAACAGGCCACCCGCGACGGCATCACGGTCGTCGCCTCGGCCGCCGACGCCGCCACCGGGTCGGACATCGTGATCACCATGCTGCCCAGCGGCAAGCACGTGCTCGGGCTGTACGAGGGCGGACTGCTCGAGGCCGCGGCCCCCGGCACGCTGTTCATCGACTGCTCGACCATCGACGTCGCGGACGCCCGCCAGGCACACGACCTCGCGGTCAAGGCCGGGCACCGCGGCATGGACGCCCCGGTCTCCGGTGGTGTGGCGGGCGCGACCGCGGGAACCCTGGCCTTCATGGTCGGCGCGGACGAGGCGGACTTCGAGTCGGCGCGGCCGCTGCTCGAGGTGATGGGCGCCAAGGTCGTGCACTGCGGCGCATCCGGGGTCGGCCAGGCCGCGAAGATCTGCAACAACATGATCCTCGGCGTGTCCATGATCGCGATCAGCGAGGCGTTCGTGCTCGGCGAGAAGCTGGGCCTGAGCAACCAGGCACTGTTCGACGTGGCGTCCAACGCCTCGGGTCAGTGCTGGGCCCTGACCAGCTACTGCCCGGTGCCGGGCCCGGTGCCGACCAGCCCGGCGAACAACGATTACCAGCCCGGTTTCGCGGCCGCCCTGATGGACAAGGACCTCGGCCTTGCCGCGAACGCCCTGCGCGGCAACGGCGTTCCCGGCGAGCTCGGCCTTCGGGCCGCGGAGATCTACTCGCGGTTCCACGAGGAGACCGGCGGCACGCTGGACTTCTCCGCCATCGTCAACGACATCCGCCGACGTGCGAACGAGGAGAACGCGTGAGTGACTTCGAGACCATCCTGCTCGAGCGCAAGGGCAGGGTCGGCGTCATCACGCTGAACCGGCCGAAGGCGCTCAATGCGCTCAATGCGCAGCTGATGGGCGAGGTCGTGGCCGCGGTCGTCGACCTCGAGCGCGATCCGGAGATCGGCGCGATCCTCATCACCGGGTCCGAGCGGGCCTTCGCCGCGGGCGCCGACATCAAGGAGATGGCGCCGAAGTCGTACATGGACATGTACCTCGACGACTGGTTCGCGGCGTGGGATCGCCTCGCCTCGGCCCGCAAGCCCACCATCGCCGCGGTCGCAGGCTATGCGCTTGGCGGCGGCTGCGAGCTGGCCATGCTCTGCGACATCATCCTCGCCGCGGACAACGCCAAGTTCGGCCAGCCGGAGATCAAGCTCGGGGTGATCCCGGGAATCGGTGGCTCGCAACGGTTGACCCGCGCCGTCGGCAAGGCGAAGGCGATGGACCTGTGCCTGACCGGACGCAACATGGACGCGGAGGAGGCCGAGCGCGCGGGCCTGGTCTCGCGGATCGTGCCCGCGGCCGACCTGCTGACCGAGGCCATGGCGACGGCGACGACGATCGCCGAGATGTCGCTGCCCATCGCGATGATGGCCAAGGAGAGCGTGAACCGGTCCTTCGAGTCCACCCTCGCCGAAGGGGTCCGCTTCGAGCGCAGGGTGTTCCACTCGACGTTCGCGACCGCGGACCAGAAGGAAGGCATGGCGGCTTTCGTGGACAAGCGGGCGCCGAAGTTCACCAACAGCTAGCCGGTGAAGCCGGGCTTCACCAGCCGCTGAGCTTCACCAGCCGCTGAGCGCCGGACCTCGGCGTGAGGACGGCATGCCGGTGGCGGCGGCGAGGAGCACCGCTCCTCGCCCCGCCACCGAGGCCGGTTCCGGCGGCATGACGACCGGGATCCGGAGCAGCGCTTCCAGGCGTGGGCCGAGGGACGGGGTGTGTGCGCCGCCCCCGAGCAGCACGATCGTCGACGGGGTGGTGCCCGATTCACGGATCATGCTGCGCAGCACCGTGCTCGAGTGGGCGACGGCGTCCGCGGCCAGTCCCGCCAGATCGTTGTTCGTCAGGACCTGGCAGGCGCCGGTCTCCGGATCCTTGGCCGTGACGATCCGCTCGAACCCGAGCTGCTCCTTGAGATCGCGGCACGCCGCCTGCTCGAGCCGGATCCCGCGTCCCGCCAGGTGCTGCTGCACCAGCCGGTCGAACTGATCCCCGCCGACCACCGCGCTGCGGCGCGAGGCCAGCACCTCACCGGACACCGTGTCCGCCACGCAGGCGGCCAGTCCCGAGCTCCCCACGTCGTAGAGCAGGACCGAGCCGCGGCGCGGCAGCCGGCCCGTGAACCTGAGATACCGCAACTGGGCGGAGGTTTCGGGCACCACCCGCACGTGCTGCCGGGTGGTCGCGGCGGTGGCGCTCTCCACCACGTCGGGGTCGATGCCGGTGCGCAGGGTCACCGCGGTCGCGCCGATGAACGCGGCCTGCTCTACGGCGGTGGCGCGCAGGGTGCGGATCGCGGAGATGACCGGCTCACCGATGGTCGTGCCGGGGCGCCGCCGAACGTCGCAGCGCGCCACCGGTTCGTGATGCGGTCGATCCGAGAGCGCCAGCACCGCGCGCGCTCCACTAGCGCCCGCCGACACGCCAAGAACCAGCACCAACGTCGCACTCCTTGCTCGCTGATCAGCTCACCACTTGGTGGGTGCGTCCCCGGTGTCGAAGTCGCCCGCGCTACGGCGGAGCTCCGCGAGAATCCGCACGAGGGTGTCGAGCTTATCGGCGGACAATCCGGGTTGAGCGAAGACCTGGGTGTTGAGCTGTTCGGTGGCCGTGAGAGCCAAATCGCGGCCGGCCTGGGTGATTTCGATCAGCGTAGCGCGACGGTCGCTCGGATGCGGAACTCTGCGAACGAGTTTCGCGGACTCGAGCCGATCGACGGCGTTGGTGACGCTGGTCGGGTGCACCTGGAGGCGGGCGCTGGCCTTCGCCATCGGCAGGGCGCCGGTCCGGGTGAAGGTGAGCAGCGTCAGCAGTTCGTACCGCGAGAAGGTGAGCCCGGTCGGCTTGAGCACCTCTTCGACCCGGGCCATCATGATCTGCTGCGCGCGCATCAGCGAGGTGACCGCGGCCATCCCGTCCGCGACATCGCCCCAGCCGTGCTCCTCCCATTGGCGGTGGGCCTCCTCGATCGGATCGAGTGGCAAAGGTGACGAAGGCGGCATTCCGCCATCATCCCATGCCGACCGCCACCTGCAGGTATCTCATGGCGCCGTCGGCGCCAGGTGGCCAGTCAGGCGGTCGGCCCGCAACCGCAACAGGTCGTCGGCGCGTTCGGGATGGGTGTAGATCCAGAACCGTCCCGCGGCCAGTCCCTCGAACATCGTGTCCGCGGCCTGCTCTGGGGTCACCCCGTTCTCGCGGAGGAAGGCCTCCATCCGGTCCCGGGTGGCTGCGCCGGCCGAACCGTCCGACCCGGCGGACTCGTAGATCGCGGTGTGTACCGGGCCGGGCAGGAGCGCCGCGACCGTGATCGGCGCCCGCTCGGCGGCGAGTTCGATTGCCAGGCACTCCGTCATGGCCAGGGTCGCGTGCTTGCTGGCGCAGTAGGCGGCCTGGGTGGGGACGGTGGTGACGGCCCCGATCGAGGCGGTGTTGACGATGTGTGCGGGCCCGCCCGCCGCGAGCATCCGCGGGACGAAGGCGCGGATTCCGTGGAAGACGCCGGTGACGTTGACGCCGAGGACACGATCGAATCGCTCAGGGTCGAGCTCCCACAGCCGTCCGGTGCTGTCGATGCCCGCGTTGTTGACCAGCAGGCGCACCGAGCCGAACCGGTCGACGGTCGTGGCGGCCAGGCGTTCGAGGTCATCGGGGTCGGTCACGTCGCAGCGCACGGCGAGTGCCTCGCCTCCGGCAGCGGCGATCTCGCGCGCGACCTCGTCGAGCCGGTCGCCGTCGAAGTCGGCGAGTACCACACGCATTCCGAGCCCGGCGGCCCGGCGGGCGATCGCCGCGCCGATGCCGGAGGCCGCCCCCGTGACGACCGCGGTGGTGCCCGCCAGGTCCCGCAAGTCGAATGCAGTCATGACCGCACCGTAGGAGCCCGGGTGCGGCCGGGCACCACCGCTTCCCTGTCAGCGGGAGTCGACCGCGGGGGCGGCCGACCCGTCGCGGTAGCGTCGGCGGCGAAGGAGAGAGTCTTGACGCAGCCGCACACACCCTGGCGCCAGCACCTGCTGATCCACATGGTGTTCTTCCTGATGGGTGCCGAACTCTTCCTGGCATCCCCACTGCTGCCGACCATGTCGGCGGACTTCGGCACCACCGTCACCGCGACCGCATGGGTGGTCACCACGTTCGGGGTGTCGTACGCGATCGCCAGCCCGCTGCTCGGGGCGCTCACCGAGCACCTGCCGCGCAGGCGGGTGATCCTCGCCGGGCTCGGGGTGTTCGCGACGGGGGAGACGCTGTGCGCGCTGGCCCCGAATCTCGGCTGGCTGCTCGCGGCCAGGGCGATCGCAGGCGTGGGCGGGGCGCTGATCGGGCCCGCGATGTGGGCGTACCTGGCGGAGACCGCGGTGCCGTTGGAGCGGGGCAGGGCGATCGCGCGCGGCGCCGCGGCGTATGCGGGCGGCCAGATCGTCGGGGTGCCGCTGGCGACGTTCGTGGCGGCCGGGTCGAGCTGGCGGCTCGCCTTCGCCGCCGTCGCGGCCGGCCTGATGGTGGCGGGCACGCTGATCGCGCTGCGGCTGCGGGAAGCGGCGCGCGCCATCAGGATCCACGACCGGGGCGCGTGGGCGGCGCTGCGGTCGTCCTTCGCGCTGTGGCGGGGCGGGGTGTTCCGGTTGATCATGGCGGGCAACTTCTTCGTCCAGGCCGCGCGGCTCGGAACCTACGCCTATGCGGGCGCGCTGTTCGCGACGAAGTTCGGATTCGCGACCGGCGTGCTCGGCCTCGTCGGCGCCCTGGTGGGTCTCGGCTCGCTGATCGGTTCCCTCGTGGCCGGGCCGCTGGTGGATCGCTGGCGCTCGCGCGGGCGGCGGGAGCCGCTGCTCTGCGTCGGCTGGGGGCTGGTCCTCGCGGCGGCGCTCGGCGTGGCGACCACAGCCGACAGCTGGCAGCTGTGCCTGGCGGGCTTCGTGACCGCCTTCTTCGCCGGCACCGCCTTCTTCAGCACCGCGCAGGTGTACCTGACCACCGTGATGGCGGAGCGCCGCGCGCCCGCGGTGTCCTGGAACAACTCGGTGCTCTACATCGGCACGGGCGCGGGCACCACCGCGCTGGGCTTGACGACGCTCGGCGGCACCGCGTTCGCGGTCTGCTCGGTGGCGTTCGCGTTGCTGGCCGCGGGGTTCAGCGCGCTGTCGGCGCTGCGACGGCCGAGCGTGGCGGACTAAGAATCACGCTGAGCCGAACCCTGGTCGGATCGCCCCCGTGTCGGCAGAGTGTCCTATCGATGCGGGTGTGGCTGAGTGGTTAGGCACCGGCCTGCAAAGCCGTCAACACGGGTTCGATTCCCGTCACTCGCTCAAACGTCGGGGCCGGCCAGCAGGGGCCGGCCCCGACTGGTCTCCGCACCGGCCTGGATCTCCGTTGCCTGTGACCAGATCGCCTGCCAGCGGCCGTCTCTGAGCTCGTAGCTGTCGGTGTGCCAGTAACTCGTCCGCGGAACCCGGTACCCGCCGAAGATGACCTCGAGTGTCGCTCGATAGCGGAGGATCGCCGCGTCTCCGAGTAGTCGAACCTCGATCTCGCCGGGTTCCCATAGCAGGTAGTCGATCTGGCCAGCGGCGATCGCGGCCAGGTATTCGTCTCGGGTCAGCGCGGCGCCGACGGGCGTGATGAGTTGGAAGTCGGTGCCGTGCATCGTCTGCGCGGACTCGATGTCGGCAGCGACGAGCGCGCGCAGGCGTGCGATCTCGGTACTGCGGATGACGTCGAATGTCGAACTCGTATCTGCTCCCATGTTTGGACACTCTGACACTATTTGTTTACTTAGACAACTGGACGATAGAAGTCCAATCTGTCAGGCTTTCGTTCGTGGCTGACGACGAAAAGACCGAGCGGATCCTCGACGCTTCCCTCGCGGTCTTCTGTCAGTACGGTTTCGGCAAGACGACCATGCAGGACATCGCGCATGCGGCCGGGATCTCCCGCGCGGCGCTCTATCTCCACTTCAAGAGCAAGGAAGACCTCTTCCTGGCCGGATCCGAGCGCGCCCACCTCCAGGTCAGGGGCGAGGTCGACGCTGCCCTGGCGGCCGATGGCGACGTCATCGACCGGATCGACGCGGCGCTGACCGCTTACCTCGGCGGGCTCATGGAGGAGATCAGCACCAGCGTGCACGGCGCGGAGCTCTTCGGCGTGGGTCTCGCCCTCACCGGCGAGATCAGCCGAAACACCCAGACCTGGCTCATCCAGCGGCTGAGCGAGGTCCTCGACGCCGCCGCCGCAGCGGGGGAGATCGACCTCTCCGCCGTCGACGCGACTCCCGACGAACTGGCCGCCCTGATCCTTGGGGCCGTGAACGGCATCAAGGACACGCAGGGTGGCGGTGCGGCGCTGCGGGCCGGCACCTCGCTGGTGATGCGTGTGCTGCGGGCGGCGCTCATCCGCTGATTCGCACAGCTCGACGGAAGAGACCGGACGGAAGAGACCATTTGGAACGTTTCGGATGGACGGCCGTCTAACATCGATCGGCGTGACCGTTAGCGCCGTAGACGAACGACCGCAGCCCAGCCGACCGGACCCGGCAGGGGTGGCCCGCGGGGAGGTCGGTCGGGTTCGCCTCGTCGCGGTGGTGTCGTCCGTCCTCGCGATCCTGGCCGCGCTGTCGGTGCCGTTCCTCCCGGTGCAGCAGGAAAGCGCGAGTCTGTCCTGGCCGCAAGCTGACTCGATCACCAGCGTCGACGCTCCGCTGGTGTCGTACGCACCCCTCGAATTCGACGCGACCATCCCCGCCGCCGCGGCGGCGCAGCTGTCCGACACCGGCGGCGTCGTGGTCTCGACCGCCCCGGTCGGGGCGGCGGACGCGGCCCGCTACGGCGTTGTCGCCCGGGTCAGCCCGGGGGCCGACGGCGGGCCCGCGCGGTTCGAGATCGTCCAGCGCGACCACACCCTGCTGTCGATCCCGGTCGACGAGCTCGACGGGCGTTCGGTCACCGTCACATCGAACTCGGAGCGGACCACCACAGCGCTCGAGGGCAGCGACCCGACCACCCTCGCGGGCGACTTCCGGCCGCAGATGGTCGGTGTGTTCAGTGAACTCCGGGGTGCCGTTCCCACGGGTCTGGCGGTGCACGCGGACCTCGATACCCGGTTCACCTCGACGCCCTCGGCGATCAAGCTCGTCGCGATGATCGTCGCGGCTCTCGCGACCGCCGTCGCCCTCGTCGGCCTGCACCGCATCGACGGCCTCGACGGTCGCCGGGCCCGCCGGTTCCTGCCCGCGCGCTGGTGGAGGTTCCGCCCGATCGACGCGGTGGTGATCGGAACGCTGCTGCTGTGGCATTTCATCGGCGCCACCACCTCCGACGACGGCTACCAGTTCACGATGGCCAGGACGTCGCTCGATTCGGGCTACATGGCCAACTACTTCCGCTGGTTCGGTGTCCCAGAGACGCCGTTCGGCACCCCGTACTACGACCTGCTCGCGCTGCTGACGAAGGTGTCCACGGCCAGCCCGTGGGTCCGGCTCCCTGCCCTGATCGCGGGGATCGTGTGCTGGCTGGTGATCAGCCGCGAGGTGGCCCCGCGCCTCGGTGCCGCGGTCCGCAACAACCGGGTGGCGTTGTGGACCGGCGGACTGGTGTTCCTCGCGTTCTGGCTGCCCTACAACAACGGCCTGCGGCCCGAGCCGATCGTCGCCACCGGTGTGCTGCTGACCTGGTGCTCGGTCGAACGCGCCATCGCGACAAGGCGCCTGCTCCCCGCCGCCGTCGCCGTGCTGGTCGGCGCGCTCACGGTGACCGTCGGGCCCTCCGGGATCATCTGCTTCGGCGCGCTGATCGCAGGCGCCCGGCCGGTGCTGGCGATCGTCGCCGCGCGCGCCAAGACCGTCGGCTACCTCGCCGTACTGGGCCCGATCGTCGCGGCGGGCCTGGTCATCCTGATCGCCATGTTCGCGGACCAGACCCTCGCCGGTGCCCTCGAGATGCAGCGCGTGCACGCGATCCCGCCGACCAACGCGTGGTTCGAGGAGTACAAGCGGTACGACTGGCTGTTCATGATCAACGCCGACGGGTCCCTGGCCCGACGGTTCGGGGTGTTCGTGATGGTGCTCTCGATCGTGGCGAGCCTCGTGGTGATGCTGCGCCGCGGCGGGCGGATCCCGGGAACCGCGGCGGGCCCGTCCCGCCGGATCATCAGCATCACGATCGCCGCGATGGTGTTGATGATGTTCACGCCAACGAAGTGGACGCACCATTTCGGGATCTACGCCGGCCTGGCCGGTTCGCTCGCCGTGCTGACCGCCGTCGCCGTCGGCCCGCTGGTGTTGAGGTCGCGGCGCAACCGGGCACTGTTCGCGGCCGCGGTGCTGTTCGTCCTCGCGCTCGCCTTCACCAGCAGCAACAGCTGGTGGTACATCTCGGCCTGGGGCGTCCCTTTCTGGGACAAGCCGGTGATGATCGCCGGGTTCGGCGCGGGCACCATCCTGCTTGCCGCCACGGTGGTGATGCTGCTCGTGGCGGCCTGGTGCTTCGTCCGGGAACCACACGAGGACCGGTCGGCGTCTCCCCGCAGGCCGTGGTCGATTCCCCCGCTGACGGTCGCGGCCGGGGCCATGGTCGTGTTCTTCGTGCTCTCGATGACCAAGGGCGCGATCGCCCAGTACCCGTCCTTCTCTGTCGCAAAATCCAACATCGGTGCCCTCGCCGGACACGCCTGTGGCCTGGCCGAGGACGTACTGGTCGAGACCGACACCAACGCCTCCATGCTGCAACCGCTCACCACCACACCGGCGAACGCGTTCGCAGCGCAGAGCGCCGGATTCACCCCGAACGGGGTGGCCGGCGACCTGACCTCCGACGAGAAGGCCGCCTCCGAGGGCATGGCCACCTCCCTCGACAACGAGGACTCCAAGTCCAGCAACGCCGCCGGCACCGCAGGCGGACAGGGCGCCTCCGGCATCAACGGCAGTTCCGTCGCGCTGCCCTTCGGTCTGGACCCGGCCCGGACGCCGGTCCTCGGCAGCTACGGGGCGAAGGGCCCGGCGTCGCTGACCTCGGACTGGTACGCCCTGCCCACCGAGGGTGACCTCGTCTCGATGTCCGTCGCGGGCCGGGTGTACTCGGTGAACTCGGACGGGATCGAGACCCCGGGTGCCCGCGTCGACCTCGACTACGGCGTGCGCGGGGCGGACGGGACCGTCCAGCAGCTGGGCAGTGCGCTGCCCATCGACATCGGCCCGGCCCCCTCGTGGCGCAACCTCAGGGTGCCGCTCGACCAACTCCCGGCCGAGGCGAATGCCGTCCGGATCGTCGTCGGCGACAGCGACACCGACCCCGATCAGTGGGTCGCCGTCACGCCGCCGCGGGTCCCGCAGACCCAGACCCTCGACGCCCTGCTCGGGTCGACCACACCCACCATGATCGACTGGGAAGTGGCACTGCAGTTCCCGTGCCAGCAGCCGTTCAACCATCGCCTCGGCGTCGCCGAGATCCCTGAATACCGCATCCTCGGGGACCGCCCCGGCGCGGTGATGACGAGCCTGTGGCAGGACCACTTCGGCGGCGGCCCCCTGGGGTGGATCGATCTGACCGCCACCGGCCGCACCCTGCCGACCTACCTGAAGGACGACTGGAGCCAGGACTGGGGCAGCCTGGAGAAGTACACCCGACGCGACGCGAATTCCGTACCGGCACAACTCGATACCGCGACGGTGCCGCGCTCGGGCATGTGGACTCCGGGGCCGATCAACATCGCCTGGTGACACGGCCGGGGTTCGATTCCCGCCTTCGCTCGACCGTCGGGGCCGGCCATCACTGGTCGGCCCCGACGCGTATGTGCACCAGCAGTGCGGCGAGTGGGTACCTCGCTCACTGCGGCAGTGACAGCATCGACAGATGCGTTAGTGGCTGCTAACGTATTTCTTGTGACTGACCCGTTGACTGCCGCTGCCGAGCCGAACCGGCGACGCATCCTGCAGTTGCTGGCGGGGCACCCGAGGACCGTCAGCGAGGTCGCTGCCGAGTTCCCGGTGACCCGGTCGGCGATCTCCCAGCACCTCCTGGTGTTGGCCGACGCCGGGCTGGTCGAGGCCGAGAAGGTCGGCCGACAACGGATCTACCGAGTCCTGCCGAGTGGGCTGCTCAAGCTGCAGGCCGAGATCGACAAGTTCTGGACCGACGAACTCGACCAACTGGTCGCCGACGCACACACCCTGAGGAGCAAGTCATGAGCTACACGAAGACAGCGGTCCTGCCGGTCAGCCCTGACGAGGCGTTCGCACTGATCACCGAGCCGGAGCGGTTGCGCCGCTGGCTGACCGTCTCGGCGGTGGTCGATCTGCGCGCGGGCGGCTCCTACCGGTGGACGGTCACCCCGGGTCACATCGCGGCGGGCACCTTCCGTGAGGTCGATCCCGGCCGCCGGATCGTGTTCGGGTGGGGCTGGGACGGCAATGCCGACCTGCCATACGACGCGTCCACGGTGACCGTGACGGTGGAGCCCGCGGACGCCGGTTCGCTGGTGACGTTGGTACACGAGGGGCTCACCGAGGAGCAGGCGAAGTCTCATGCCGAGGGCTGGGATCACCACTTCGAGCGTCTCGAGCGCCTGGCAACCACCGGCGATGTGGGCCCCGACGAATGGGCCTACGCGCCGGAGAACCTCACCCCCGTGGTGGCGGCGGAGGCGGCCTTGGCGGTGCTGCAGCCGATCCTGCGCAATCTGACTGCCGAGGATCGCTCCAAGCCGACGCCGTGTGCGGACTTCACCTGTCACGAGCTCGCCGAGCACCTCTTCACGTCGCTGGTCCAGTTGGGCGCCACGGAAGGCGCCCCCGTGTCGGGATCGCTGGAGAACCGCGTCTCGACCCTCGCCGGCCGGGCCATCGACGCCTGGCACACGGTCGACCTCGACGGCACCGTGCCCGGCCCCGGCGGCTCGCAGATGCCGGCATCGTTCGCCGCCGGCATCCTTCCGCTCGAACTCACCCTCCACGCCTGGGACTTCGCTCAGGCGAGCGGCCAGTCCCTGCACATCTCCGACGAACTCGTCGACTATGTCCGCGGTCTCGCCGAGACGATCGTCCCCGCAGTCCGGGGAACGGCATTCGCCGACGAGGTCACCCCGGCCGGGGACGCCACCCCGATCGATCGGCTCGCGGCGTTCTCCGGGCGTACGCCGATCGCCGCGTGAGAGCGACGAGCCCGGCAGGTGGTCACCTGCCGGGCTCGGGTGTCTGTGGGGTCAGCCGGCGGTCGGCGGCTGATCCACGGTCTGCGCGAGGTAGAGCTGCTCGCCGAGCTTGTCGATCAGCTCGAGCTGGGTCTCGAGATAGTCGACGTGGTCCTCCTCCTCGGCGAGGATCTTCTCGAAGATGCCCGCACTCGTGTGGTCGCCCTTCTCGCGGCACATCGTGATGCCTGGGCGGAGGCGCTGCACGACCTCGACCTCGATCGCCAGGTCGGATTCGAACTGCTCCCGGATGGTCTGTCCGATGCGCAGCGGCAGCAGCCGCTGGTAGTTCGGCAGGGCCTCGAGCATGAGGATCCGGTCGGTGAGCAGCTCCGCGTGCTGCATCTCCTCGAAGGACTCCTCTCGCGTCTTTTCCGCGAGCTTGGTCAGGCCCCAATTGGCCTGCATCTTCGAGTGCAGGAAGTACTGATTGATCGCTGTGAGTTCACTGGTCAACTGCTCGTTCAGAAGAGCAATGACCTCGTCGTCGCCGCGCATGACACCTCCGGTGGGGGTGGGCTGGACACTAGAGTCAGCCTAACCCTCACCGGGTGAATTCACTCGGTGTATTTGTGCACGAATCGCAACTAGGCGCTGATCGGTTCTGCCTCGCATTCGACGACGGTGGCGTAGTGCTGTTCGATCATCGACTTGATCCGGTCGCGGCACATGCCGCAGCCCCGCCCGCGCCCCGCGCCGCAACCCAGCGCGACGTGCTTGGCGGTGCGAGCCCCCGCAGAGATGCATTGCTGCACGTGTTCTTCGGTGGCTGCTTCGCAAACGCAGACGTACATGTCGAGATCCTCCAGCCCTGCTTCCTCAGGGAAGGCTACACTAAGGATCGTCCAATGAAAAGGGTAGGCTACCCCAACTTTTTGATCTTGATCGTGGGCCGATCGCGGCCCGCGGGCGCACCCACGGGTGTACGTTGCTGAGGCAATCCTCATCGGGGATTCCCCGATGGTCGCAGCGGCCGAAGGGCACCGTCATGACAGCAGGATGGAAGACGATCGCGGGCGCGATGTTTCTGGCATCGACGCTGGTGGGGTTGACCGCCTGCTCGAACGACTCGGACACCTCGAATGAGCCCGAGCAGATCACCGTCTACAACGCCCAGCACGAATCGCTCACCCAGGAATGGGTCGACGAGTTCACCGCCCAGTCCGGGATCAAGGTGAACCTGCGCAACGGCGACGACACCGAGCTCGGCAATCAGATCGTCGCCGAGGGTGGGGCGTCCCCTGCCGATGTGTTCCTCACCGAGAACTCGCCCGCGATGGCGCTCGTCGAGACCGCGGGGTTGTTCGCCGACCTCGATCCCGACACGCTCGCGCAGGTGCCCCAGCAGTATCGGCCGTCCACCGGGAAGTGGACGGGGATCGCGGCGCGCTCGACGGTCTTCGTCTACAACAAGGACAAGCTGCCGCAGGACCAGCTGCCGAAGTCGCTGCTCGACCTGCAGGACCCGAGCTGGAAGGGGCGCTGGGCCGCCTCGCCGTCGGGGGCCGACTTCCAGGCCATCGTCAGCGCGCTGCTCGAGCTCAAGGGGGAGGACGCGACGCGGGCATGGCTGGCGGGTATGAAGGAGAACGCCGTCCCCTACAAGGGCAACAGCGCCGTGATGAAGGCCGTCAACGCGGGGGAAGTGCCCGGCGGGGTCATCTACCACTACTACTGGTTCGGCGACCAGGCCAAGACGGGCGAGAACAGCGCCAACACCGCACTGCACTACTTCAAGAACGAGGATCCGGGCGCGTTCGTCAGCGTGGCCGGCGGCGGCGTGCTCGAGTCGAGCAACAAAGCCGTTGCCGCGCAGCAGTTCCTGAGGTTCGTGACCGGCAAGGCCGGCCAGGAGATCCTGCAGAAGGGCGATTCGTTCGAGTACGCGGTGGGCAGCAACGTCCCGTCGAATCCGGCGCTGGTGCCGCTCGCGGACCTGCAGGCTCCGACCGTCGATCCGTCGAAACTCAACAGCCAGAAGGTCACCCAGTTGATGACCGAGGCCGGCCTCCTCTAGCGCGATGATCGCGCCCACGCTCGTGCGCCCCCGATCCGGGGGGTCGGAGCGACGGCGGGTGCCGCCGGTCGTCGCGGCGGTGGTCACGGTGCTGGTGGCGGTCACCCTCATCCCGCTCGGCTATGTCATCGCCACCACCATCGCCACCGGCTGGGAAACGGCCTCCGCGTTGATCTTCCGGCCCCGGGTCGGGGAGCTGCTGCGCAATACCGTCGCGCTCGTGGTCATCACCGTTCCCGTCTGTATGACCCTCGGGGTCGGCGCCGCGTGGATCGTCGAGCGCACCACGGTGTTCGGGCACCGATACTGGGCCCCGATCCTGGCCGCGCCGCTCGCGGTGCCCGCGTTCGTGAACAGCTACGCGTGGGTGAGCGTGATCCCGTCCCTGCACGGGCTGTGGTCCGGGGTGCTGGTCGCCACGCTGTCCTACTTCCCGCTGGTCGCGCTGCCTGTCGCCGCGACCCTGCGTCGGCTCGACCCTGGCATCGAGGAGTCGGCGGGCGCGCTCGGGGCCGGTCCGTACCGCGTCTTCTTCCGGATCGTCGTGCCGCAGTTGCGGCTGCCGATCCTCGGCGGGGGACTGCTGATCGGGCTGCACCTGCTGGCCGAGTACGGGGCGTTCGCGATGCTCCGCTTCGACACCTTCACCACGGCGATATTCGAGCAGTTCCAGTCCACCTTCAACGGTGCGGCAGGCAGCATGCTCGCGAGCGTGCTGGTGCTGTGCTGCCTCGTCCTGCTCGTCGCCGAGGCCGCGGCAAGGGGCTCGGCCCGGTATGCGCGGGTGGGTTCGGGTGCGCCCCGTCGGCCGGACCGGATCCGGTTGCGGTGGAGCGCGGTTCCCGCCGCGCTCGGGCTGGTGGCGCTGACCGTCGCGGCCCTCGGCGTCCCGCTGTGGACCATCGCGCGCTGGCTGCGGATCGGTGGCACGGATGTCTGGCGGACGGGGACGCTGTGGCCCGCGTTCGCCCAGACCCTCGCCCTCGGGCTGCTCGGCGCGGCGGTGACCACCGCGCTGGCGTTCCCCGTGGCCTGGATCGCGGTGCGGCGACCGGGGGTGTTCAGCAGGATGGTGGAGGGCTGCAACTACGTGACGAGTTCGCTGCCGGGGATCGTCACCGCGCTCGCACTGATCACCGTCACCATTCGCTACGCGAACCCGCTCTATCAGACCGTCATCGTGCTGATCACCGCATACGTGCTGATGTTCCTGCCGCGGGCGCTGGTGTCGCTGCGCTCGGGCCTGGCGCAGGTCCCGGTCGGGCTCGAGGAGGCGTCGGCCGCGCTCGGACGCTCGCAGGCGAGCACCTTCGTGCGGGTGACGCTGCGCCTGACCGCGCCCGCGGCCGCGGCGGGCGCCGCGCTGGTGTTCATGGCGATCGTGACGGAACTGACCGCCACGCTGTTGCTCGCGCCGATCGGGACGCGGACCCTCTCGACCCGATTCTGGTCGCTGACCAGCGAACTCGACTACGCCGCCGCCGCGCCCTTCGCGCTGGCGATGATCCTGCTGGCGTTGCCCATGACCTACCTGCTGATGCGGCAGTCCCAGAAGGCGGCCGGGCTGTGAGCGAGGTGGAGATCGAATCCCTGTCGAAGTCGTACGGCCCGATCGAGGTCCTGGACGCGGTGACCCTCCGGGTCGAGCGCGGCACCACCACCGCGGTCGTCGGCTCGTCGGGTTGTGGGAAGACCACCCTGCTGCGGGTCGTCGCGGGGTTCGACAGCCCCGACGCCGGGACGGTGTCCATCGCCGGGGCCCTGGTCGCGCGGCCCGGTCGGGTGGTGCCCCCGCACCGGCGGCGGGTCGGCTACGTGGCGCAGGACGGGGCGCTGTTCCCACATCTCAGCGTCGCGGGGAACATCGGGTTCGGCCTGCGCGGCACGCGATCGGGGGACCGGGCGCGGTCCGGCAGGCGGGTCGCGCAGCTGCTGGAGATGGTCTCGCTCGACGAGTCCTATGCGCGGCGGCGGCCGCACGAGTTGTCCGGCGGCCAGCAGCAGCGGGTGGCGCTGGCCCGCGCGCTCGCCCGCGAGCCCGAGGTGATGCTGCTCGACGAGCCGTTCAGCGCCCTGGACGCCGGCCTGCGCGCCTCGACCCGGAAGTCGGTGGCGCAGACGCTCGACGCGGCGGGGGTGACGACGATCCTGGTGACCCACGATCAGGAGGAGGCCCTCTCCTTCGCCGGGCAGGTCGCGGTGATGCGGGCGGGCCGGTTCACCCAGGTCGGTGCGCCGGAGCAGGTGTACCACCGTCCGGTGGACATCTTCACCGCCGAGTTCCTCGGCGAGTGCGTCCTGCTGCCCGCCGTCGTGGCCGGCGGCATCGCGGATTGCGCCCTCGGCCGTATCCCGGTGCGGGCGAACGCGTTCGAGGGGCCGGCCCGGATGATGCTACGTCCGGAACAGATCGTGGCCTCGGACCCGGGGGAGGACCCCGACGGGCGCAAGACCGGCACGGTGACGGCGACCGAGTTCCTCGGCACGCAGGCGCTGCTCGACATCACCCTCGATTCCTCACCGACACACATCAGGGTCCGTCAGGCCGGCACCCGCACCCCGGCGGTCGGCTCGCTGGTGGCCATCGAGGTGCTGGGTGAGGCCGAGGTGTTCCCGGTCGCGAACCGCAACGGTTAGGGCGTGGCGGTATCCGGCTGCGCCGCGGCCAGCGCGCGGGCGATCTGCTCGACGTCGAGGCCGGCGGCGGGCAGCAGGTGGTAGAAGGCGCGCTCGCACAGCTCGATCACCTCGACACGGGTCATGGTCGGCTCATCCAGCCAGGACAGGACCACCTCCTCCATGAAGGCCTGCCAGCCCTGCACTGCCGCGTCGACGGCGGGGGTGGTGGGCAGGCCGAGTTCGGCAAGCGCGCGCACGATCCAGTCGGTGAAGGTGCGCCGCATCCCGCGGTAGATCCGGCGCATGCCCTCGTCGCCGCTGCCCGCCAACCGCATCACGGCCAGGTAGCTCGTCGGGTGCGCGACCACCGCGTCGACGAAGGTCTCCACGCCCGCGCGGAGCTGGGCGGACGTCGGCAGCGTCGGGTCGGGCGTCATCCGCTGCTGCAGGGCCTCCGCGCTGGCCTGGAGCACCGCGTTCCGGAAGCCCTGCTTGTTCTTGAAGTAGTGGAACAGCAGCGGTGGAGACACGCCTGCCTCCGCCGCCACCCGGTCCATCGACAGGTCGTCGAAGGACTCGGACTCGAGCATCCGCACCGCGACCTCGAGGATCTGGGCGCGCCGATCGGCGGGGGAGCGAGGGGCAGCGGCCATGCCGAGCACTCTATTGAGTAATGCTCAACCGGTCCATTGACTTCTACTCAACGGGATATGTAACCTCGGGTAACACTTACCCGATGTGAGGAGCGCGACAATGCCCGAGTTCGACATCGTGGTCAACGGCGGCCTGTGGTTCGACGGCACCGGGGCCGGTGGTCAGCGGCGCAATCTCGGGATCCGGGACGGCGTCGTCGTGACGGTCTCCACCTCTGCGCTCCCCGTCGGGCCGGACACCGAGGTCATCGACGCGGCAGGCAAGTGGGTGCTCCCTGGCTTCGTCGACGTGCACACCCACTACGACGCGGAGGCGCTCGTCAGCCCCGGGCTGCCCGAGTCGGTCCGGCACGGCGTCACCACCGTCGTCCTGGGCAATTGCTCGCTCTCGACCGTCTACTCCACCCCGCGCGAGTGCGCGGACCTGTTCAGCCGGGTCGAGGCAGTGCCGCGCGAGTCGGTGCTGCGGATCCTGGAGGAGAACAAGACCTGGCGCGGGCCCGCGGAATACGTCGACGCGCTCAACGCGTTGCCGCTCGGGCCGAACGTCGCCGGCTTCATCGGCCACTCCGACATCCGCACCCACGTCCTCGGCCTCGGCCGCGGCACCGACAAGAAGACCAAGCCCACCGCGGCCGAGCTCGACCGGATGGGCTCGATGCTCACCGAGGCAATCGACGCAGGGTTCCTCGGACTGTCCTCGATGACCAACGCTCTCGACAAGATAGACGGCGATGAATACCGTTCGCGCTCACTGCCGTCGACGTACGCGCGTTGGCGCGAGTTCCGCTTCCTCAACCGGATCCTGCGCGATCGCGGCAAGATCCTGCAGAGCGCGCCGACGATCAACCTGCACCCCAACGTGGCCGCGTTCTTCGTCGAGAGCTCGGCGATCGGGCGGAAGAAGGCGCTCAAGACCTCGCTGCTCTCCGGCGCCGATTCCAAGGCCTACCCGGCGATCGTGTACTTCATGCTGACGGCGGCGCCGCTGCTGAACCGCTTCGCCAAGACGAACTTCCGCTGGCAGCACCTGCCGGTGCCGTTCACCGTGTACGCGGACGGCATCGACCTGGTGGTGTTCGAGGAATTCGGCGCGGGCGCCGCCGCCCTGCACCTCAAGAACGAGGTGGAACGCAATGCGCTGCTCCAGGACGAGGAGTACCGCCGCTGGTTCCGCAAGGACTACGACAACAAGTTCTCACCGCGTATCTGGCACCGCAATTTCTACGACGCGGTCGTCGTCGGGTGCCCCGACGAGACCCTGATCGGCAAGACCTTCGGCCGGGTGGGCGACGAGAGGGGGGTCCACCCGGTCGATGCGTACCTGGACCTGGTGGTGGAGTACGGCAAGAGCTTGAGGTGGCGGACGACGGTCGCGAACCACCGGCCGAAGTTCGCCGACAAGCTGGCCGCCAGCCCGGGCGTGCAGATGGGCTTCGGCGACGCGGGCGCGCACCTGCGCAACATGGCGTTCTACAACTACCCGATCCGACTCCTCAAGCGCGTCAACGACGCCCAGTCCGGGCGCAAGCCGTTCCTCACGATCGAGCGTGCGATCCACCGGCTCACCGGCGAGCTCGCCGACTGGTACGGCATCGACGCGGGCCACCTGCGCGAGGGCGACCGCGCCGATCTCGTGGTGATCGATCCGGCGGGCCTGGACGCCTCGGTCGACGGGCTGTTCGAGGAGGCGGTGCCCGAGTACGGGGGCCTGCGCCGGATGGTGAACCGCAGCGACGCCGCGGCGGTGGCCACCGTCATCAACGGCAGGCTCGTCTACCGGGACGGCGAGTTCACCCCCGGCTTCGGCGTCGAGAAGACCGGGCAGTTCCTGCCCGCGGGCGCCAAGGCGCCGTCGGTGGGTGGACGGGTGCGCACCGGGGCTACCGCGTGAGCAGCGGCCGGATCGCCTCCTTCCGCCGGGACGGGCTGGTCTTCGACGTCCGCGACACCGGACCCCTCGATGGTGTCCCGGTGGTGCTGCTGCACGGCTTCCCGCAGGATTCCCGCTCCTGGGATCGGTTGGCGCCGCTGCTGCACCGGCGCGGCTTCCGGACCCTGGCGCCCGACCTGCGCGGGGCCTCGCCCGGTGCCCGGCCGCGATCTCGCTGGGCCTACCGCAGTTCCCAGCTGACCGCGGACGTGGTCGCCCTGATCGAGCAGGCGGGTGCGGGGCCCGTGCACCTGGTCGGCCACGACTGGGGAGCCGCGGCCGCATGGAGTACCGCGGCGGCCCGCCCCGACCTGGTCCGCACCCTGACGACGCTGTCCGTGCCGCACCCGGCCGCCTTCGTCCAGGCGGTGCTCACCAGCAGTCAGGTGCTCAAGTCCTGGTACATGCTCGCCTTCCAGGTCCCCGTGCTCCCGGAGCTGGTGCTGTCCCGCGGCGCCATGCGCCGGCAGCTGATCGCCACCGGGATGTCGCCCGACGACGCGACCCGCGACGCCGTGCCGATGCGCGAGAAGGCCAGGGCCCGTGGCGGACTGAACTGGTATCGCGGCATGGCCTTCACGACGCCGGGTCGGGCGTCGGCCAGCGTGCGGGTGCCCACCCTGCACGTGTGGAGCGACGGCGACACTGCGATCGGGCCGGTGGGTGCCGCCCTGACGCCGCGGTATGTCGATGCCCCGTACATATTCGAGGTACTCGAGGGGGTCAGCCACTGGATCCCCGACGAGGCGCCGGAGCGGGTGGATGCGCTGCTCGGTGAACACCTGGCGGCATACTCGCAGTAGGCCCCCGACCTCCTGGTCGGGCGGTGACCGAGTGTCGCTACCGTCACACGGCGCTCGGACGGGGCGACTGTGCGCGGCCGGCGCCCGTCCAGGCCCTCAGTAGTGACTCGCTCAGTTGGCGTTCGAGCGTTGCCAGGTGAGGGACGACGCCCTGCGGTTCGAGTGACTCGCGGAGCAATGTGAGGAACCGTGCGGGTGTGACGCCGAACGTCTCGAACAGCTCGGCCGGGCTCGCGCCGCCGAACGGCGCCCATGTGATCGCGAAATCGATCACCCTTCGGGCGTGCGGACTGACGGCGCCGGCTTGCTCGAGGAAGTCGCCCAGTCGACGCCACGCTCGAATTCGCTCGGCGTCGTTACCGTCGCCGGCCGACGGTGGTGCGGGGTGGAGGAATACGTGCTGGTCCTGGTGCATCTGAGCCTCGGCAAATGGGGGACGGTAAGTGATGTGGATCACACTGTTCACGCCCTCGTCCTCGCCGGCGACCGTGGAACTACGGGTATTCCTACCTGTTTCCGGCCGGGCCGGGGATTGCCGGGCGGTAGCGGGTCGATGTACCCGTCGGGTCGGGTCAGTGAATGTCAGGCGATCGCCCTGCGAATTCCGAGTTCTGCGCTCGCGGTGGCACGGGGGCGTGGCTACTGTCCCCGCCATGCACGTCTTGTTCGTCTGCAACGGCAACGTGTGCCGCTCGGCCATCGCCGAGCGCCTCGCAATCGCCATTGCCGCGGAGCTGGAACCCGCCGCGCCCGGTGCGATGCTCAGCGCGGAGAGCGCGGGGACCAGGGCGCTGGTCGGGTTCCCGATGGAGCCGGTCGCGGCCGACGTGCTCCGCGGGCTGGGCGGCGATCCGTCGGGCTTCGTCGCCCGTCGGTTGCGGCCCGAGCTGATCGAACGGGCCGATCTCGTGTTGGCGATGTCGGAGTCCGTGCGCGACGAGGTGGTGCGACAGCTGCCGGAGGCCGCGGATCGGAGCTTCACGCTGCCGGAGGCGCACCGCATCGTGTGGCTGACCGGGGCGCGGACCGTGTACGAGATCGCCGCGGGCCGCGACGACGTCCGGCCCGGCGGCGAGTCGATCAGCGATCCGGTGGGTTTGCGCCGGGAGGCGTTCGAGCGGGTGGGGGAGGAGATCGCGGAGGCGCTGCTGCAGGTGATCCCCGCCCTGCACGCCGGCGGGGTGCCGGAGGTCGCGTGACGGGCGGGGTCGCCTGGAGCCGGGTCACCCGGTGACGCGCTCCCGGGTGCTCGAGCCGTCGATCGGCAGGCCGGCGGACTCCCAGTCCGCGATGCCCTCACGGTACTTGCGCACGTTCGTGTAGCCGAGTTCGCGGAGCCGGTTGGCCACGATCTCGCTGTTGCGGCACGAGGTGTTCGCGCAGTAGGTCACGATCGCCGCATTTCGGTCCGGAAGGACCTGCGCTGCTGTGGATTCCACGTCGGCCTCGATGAGGTTCAGCGCGCCGCGAATGTGTGCCTTGTCGTAGTGGTCGACGGGGAGCGTGTCGAGGAGCACCACGGAGTCGTCGCGGAGCGCGGCGGCCAGTTCGTCGCGCGAGATCAGCTCGGTCATCGTGTCACCTTCCATCGGGTCGCCCGCACTCATGTGCGTGCGTACGCACATTTAATATCAATGTGCGTACGCACGCAACTGATGGGGTGGATCCGGTTAGACTGCCCCGGTGGCAGCGACACGGAATTCCAGGAGGCGTCACCTGGAGACGAGCGCGTGGGGCGCGCTCCTGCAGGTCCATGCGCGGCTGGTTCCCGAGCTCGACGGCGACCTGAAACGCACGACCGGGTTGCCGCTGGCCTGGTACGACGTGCTGCTCGAACTGGCGGGAGCGAGCGGCACCGCGCTACGCATGAGCGACCTCGGGGAGCGGGTGGTGCTCAGTCGTACCCGCGTCAGCCGCCTGGTCGCCGAGATGGAGACCCACGGGCTCGTACAGCGGGACGCGAATCCGGACGATCGAAGGTCGGCGTTCGTGACGATCACCGACGCAGGCAGGCGCCGATACCGTGAGGCCGCGCCGATCTACCTGCGCGGCATCGCGGAGCGCTTCGCGGACAGGCTGGACGACGAGGAACTCCGCGCGATCACGGCTGTGTTGCAGAAGGTCCTCGAGCCGGCAGCCGCCACCGACGACCGAGCCGGGTCCCGGCCGACCTGACCGCCGGTACCCGCCGAATCGGTGGTCGCGGCGCCACCCGTGGACGCCGCGACCACATCCGGTCAGGCTCCGAAGCGTTCCTCGACCTCGGCGGCGGTGAGCCCGAACTCCTCGAGGGTGTACTTGTGGGCGGGCCGCCGGTCACCGGACCGGCTCTCCTCGTGCATCGCCTCCATCGCCTGCTGGGCCTGCGTCGTCAGCGGGAGGTCGAAGCGGGTGTAGATCCCCTCGACGGTGCCGAGCGGGTCGGCGACGAAATCCTGGTAGTCGACGTCGATGAACTGGGCCGGATCGTGCTGGGCCCGTGCGGCGTTGAACTGCTCGAGTCCGCGCGCCCACAGCTCGAGCTGGCTACGGCCGATCACCTCGCCCGTGAACTTGTTGGACCAGCCGGCGGTCGCCTGCTCGGCCAGGCTGCACACGGACGGGATGATCGTGCTCGGCGCGCGGTGGGTCTGCACGATCAGCGCATCGGGGTACACCGCGAGCAGCTCGTCGAGCGCGAACAGGTGGCTCGGGTTCTTCAGCACCCACCGGCGGTCCCGATCCGGCAGGCCGATCAGCTGCAGGTTCTTCTTGTGCCGCGCATAGGCATTGGTCCAGTCCTGCCCCTCGAGCCACTTCGAGTAGGTCGGCAGGTTGGCCAGGCACTCGTAGGACACCGACTTGAAGGTCTGGCGCAGCAGCTGCCAGCACTCCTCGACCTCGGCGGCCGACATGTAGTGCACGCCCATGAACTCGGGGTGCTCGATGTGGTGCTTGCTGAACTGGGCCTCGATGCCCTGGAAGACCGGGTTCGACTCCCAGGTCTCGCGCGGCGGACGCGGCTGCGGCATCTCGGTCAGCCACATCTCCAGGCCCTGGTGCGCGGGATCGACGGTCAGCAGCCGGTGCAGCGCGGTGGTGCCGGTCCTGGGCAACCCGGTCACGAAGATCGGCCGCTCGATCGGCACGTCGGCGTGCTCGGGGTGCTGCTTCCACGCGGCCTCGCTGAGCAGTCGCGCGACCAGGGCCCCGCGCAGGAAGACGCGAGAGATCTTGCTGCCGAACGGCGTCAGGTCCTCGTCGCTCGCGTAGGAGTCGAGCAGGACTCCGAGCGCCTCGGTGTAGTCGTCGGTGCCGAAGTCGGTCAGGCCGGTCATCCGGGTGGCCGAGGCGTGCAAATCCTCGACGGTCCCGACGGTGGTGCGTTCAGTCATGGTGCTTCGGTGGCCCTTCGCCTAGTGGTGGAACTCGCCGCAGTTGACGTCGAGGCACTGGCCGGTGATGGCGCTGGCCATCGAGGAGGCCAGGAAGATCACGGCGTCCGCGATCTCCTCCGTCTCCGGCAGCCGCTTGAGGTCGGTGGCCGCCGCGGTGTGCTCGTAGATCTGCTCGACGGTGATCCCGAACTTCTTCGCCTGGTGCTCGAAGTACTGCTTGAGGGTGTCGCCCCAGATGTAGCCGGGCGCGACCGAGTTGATCCGAATCCCCTTGGGGCCCAGCTCGGTGGCGAGCGATTGCGACATCGCCAGCAGGGCGGACTTGGCCATCTTGTAGCTGCCGTAGCGTTCCTGCGAGTGGCGCAGCACCATCGAGTTGATGTTCACCACCGCGCCCTTGCTCTCCTCGAGGGCGGGGGTGAACAGCTGGGTCAGCCGCAACGCGCCGAGCACGGTCAGTTCGATGCTGTCGCGGATGTGCTGGTAGTCGGTGCGCGCGAGCGGCTTCATCGACGGAACCGAGAATGCGTTGTTCACCAGGACGTCCACCTTGCCGTAGGCGTCGACGCTAGCGGCGACCAGGCCCTCGGCGGAGGCCTGGTCGGTGATGTCGGTTTGCACCGTGACCGCGCGCCTGCCGAGGTCGGTGACCTCCTTGGCCACCTCGTCGAGCCGGGACTGGGTGCGGGCGGCCAGCACCAGGTCGGCCCCGGCGGCGGCGCACCGCAGCGCGAGGGTGCGGCCGAGCGCGGGTCCGACACCCGAGATCACAACGACTTTGTCCTGCAAGAGATTTGTCATGGTCGTACTACCCCAGCATCCGGTTGGCGACGGCGGCCTGGCGCGCGGCGATGCGGGCGGTCCAGTCCTCCGGCGTGATCTTGTTCTGTTCGTGGAAGGGCAGTTTCGCGGCGACCTCGTCGATGCCGACCACCTCGACGGTGGGGCCGTCGGCCGGGGTGAACTCCCGTGAGGTGCGCTGCCAGCGGAACTGCAGGATGCCTCGTGGGTGGCCGACGGTCTCGATCCAGTTGGTGACGCCGGGATTGCGCTCTGAGACCACCATGCGGATCATGCCGTCCGGGTCTGCCTGCGCCTGGGTGTTGTTCAGCGAGGTCTGGTGTCCTGTGTAGTCCAGCGAGATGTACCACATGCTCCCGAGCTGGAAGCCCTGGTAGGGCGCATCGGACTTCGGGACGGTGATGATCATCGCCTGGCCGTCGGCGAGTTCGTAGTGCCCGACCGAGGAGAACTGGGTGGCCAGGCCGCCCGGCGTCAGCCGCGGCTCGGTCATCGTGTTGACCGGCAGCTTGAGGTAGAACCACTCCGGGAACTGCAGCCACGTCTTGACGCGGCTGACCAGGGCCTTGCCGGCGCGGGCGAAGCGCTTCGCCGTCTCCTCGGGCGTCAGCGGGTCGAACGGGACGCCCCTGCGGTCCACGCGCTCGACGCGGATGGTGCCCCGGCGCTGGGACCAGTCGCTGTAGACCTCACGCACCACCAGCTGTGACGCGCCCGGCGCGAGCGTGAAGTGGTTGCGGCGCCCGGCGTTCTTCTCGGCCCATGCCCCGCCCGCGGGCCCGAACCGGACCTCGAAGTTGCCGTCGGCGTCGATGTCGATGTCCCGGTCGTCGAACGCCGATGCGCTGCCGGGCACGTTGGAGTCGGTGTAGTTGCCACTGAGCACCTGGAAGCTGAGGTCGCAGGTGGTGCCCCGGGTTCCGGTCACGACGTACTCGGCGTCGTCGTTGACGCGGGTGCCGAAGTACAGGGTGTCGGGGTTGTCGAGGCCCATCTTCGTGTACGGACCGGTGCCCTGGATGAAGCCCGGATGCGTCTTCTCGGTGGCCCACGCGGCGTGCACGGTGGCCAGGATCCCGCCCGCGAGGTACTGGTAGCCCTCGAGCAGGTCCTGTTCGGACCGGATGTGTGGGGCGGCCTCGACCAGCTTCTCGGCCTCGGCGATGGCCTCGGCCAGGGGTTCTGTCAGCACTCCCGCTCCTCGCGTTCAAGTGGTACAAATATGTACCTAGGTGGTAGACCGGTGATGGTCCGACAATAGAACGTGTTCTAAGGAGTGGTCAATGGCTGAGGAGCAGGACACCGTCGCCGGGCGTCGCTCGCCCCCGACCGAGCGGGTGGTGCAGGTCCTCGACTACCTGGTCGCCCGCCAGGAACAGCGCTTCGGCCTGTCCGAGCTGGCCCGCGCGCTCTCGATCAGCAAGCCGACCTGCCTGGGGATCCTCTCCGCCCTGGTCTCCGGTGGATATCTCACCCGCGATCCGGCGTCGAAGACCTATGGGCTCGGCCCCGCGCTGATCGCCGCCGGGCGGGCGGCGCAGCGGGGCTTCGCGGTCGGCCCGATCGCGCGCACGCACCTCGACCGCCTCGCCGCCGAGTTCGGGGCCGTCTGCACGGCGTCCGCCGTGGTGGGTGACCGGATCATGATCCTCGAGGTGGCCACGCCTGCTGGGATGAAGGGCGGACGGACCGCCGTCAAGGTCGGGCAGGCGTACCCGTTCGCGCCCCCGGTGGGGCTCATGTACGTGCTGTGGAGCGCCGACGACGACCTGAAGGCGTGGCTGAGTCGCGAACCGACGCTGCCGGTGGTGCTCGATCGCGACCTGTTGCGCGAGGTCGTCGAGGACTGCCGCGATGCGGGCTACCTCGTCGAACGGCTGACCCCGATGGGGCGCAGGCTCTTCTCGCTGATGCAGGGCGTCGCCGGGCAGGACCTGCCGTCCGAGATCCGCGAGCTGCTCGGCGAGATGGTCTCGAGCCTGGGTGAGCGGGTGTATCTGGGGCGCGAGCTCGCCGCCGACGCGGAGTATCCCGTGAGCCTGATCGCCGCGCCCGCCTACGACGCCGACGGGCACCAGTCGCTGGTCCTGACCCTGGACGTGGGCTCGTCGATCAGCGGCGCCGAGATCGAACATCGCGGAAAGGCCCTAGCGGCGGCGGCCGACGCGGTGACGGCGGAGGTGGGTGGGCGGTGGCCGGACCGGCGCGCGGATCCGGGGCCGGCGTCCATCGGCGGGGGGATTGACCCGACCTAGAACACGTTCTATTGTCGGCTCAGACTTCAATTTCGAACCGCCCCGGTACAAAAATGTACCGATGGCTCGGACCCCGATCCAGTCGAGGAGCCGCACATGACAACCCGACACGCACCACCCGCCTACGAGCTGTCCCACCTGGGCGCGCTCGAGGCGGAGGCGGTGCACATCTTCCGTGAGGTGGCCGCCACCTTCGAGCGCCCCGTCCTGTTGTTCTCCGGGGGCAAGGACTCGGTGGTGATGCTGCACGTCGCCGCCAAGGCCTTCTGGCCCGCGCCGCTGCCCTTCGCGGTGATGCACGTCGACACCGGCCACAACTTCGACGAGGTGATCGAATTCCGGGACCACGTGGTCGAGGAGTTCGGCCTCCGCCTCGTGGTCTCGCGGGTGCAGGACGACATCGACGCGGGCCGCGTCACCGAGGAGCAGGGGCCCCGCGCCAGCCGCAACCGGCTGCAGACGCACGCGTTGCTGCGCGGCATCCGCGACAACGAGTTCGACGCGGTCTTCGGCGGTGCCCGCCGCGACGAGGAGAAGGCGCGCGCCAAGGAGCGGGTTTTCAGCTTCCGCGACGAGTTCGGGCAGTGGGATCCGCGCGCGCAGCGGCCCGAGCTGTGGAACCTCTACAACGGCAAGCATCGCAAGGGCGAGCACATCCGGGTGTTCCCGCTGTCGAACTGGACCGAGCTCGACATCTGGCAGTACATCCTCGAGGAGCAGATCGAGCTGCCCGCCATCTATTACGCACACCGCCGCCAGGTGGTGCCGCGCGACGGAATGCTGCTGGCGCACACCAGGTTCCTGACACTGCTCCCGGGGGACGAGCCGTACGAGGAGCTCGTCCGGTTCCGGACCGTCGGCGACGCCACCTGCACCGGCTGCGTGGAGTCCTCGGCGGCAACGCCGGCCGCCGTCGTCACCGAGGTGGCGGCCAGTCGCATCACCGAGCGCGGGGCCACCCGCGCCGACGACCGGATCTCCGAGGCCGGGATGGAAGACCGCAAGAAGGAGGGGTACTTCTGATGTCGCAGTCCCACCACGCCCTGCAGCTGCTCCGCGTCGCCACCGCGGGCAGCGTCGACGACGGGAAGTCGACGCTGATCGGTCGGCTGCTCTACGACTCCAAGTCGATCTTCGAGGATCAGCTCGAGGCGGTCGAGCGCAGCAGCCGCGAGCGCGGCGACGAGTACGCCAACCTCGCGTTGCTCACCGACGGGCTGCGCGCCGAGCGGGAACAGGGCATCACGATCGATGTCGCGCACCGGTATTTCGCCACCCCGCACCGCAAGTTCATCATCGCCGACACCCCCGGTCACGAGCAGTACACCCGCAACATGGTCACCGGGGCCTCCACCGCGGACCTCGCGCTGATCCTGGTCGACGCGCGCAAGGGCGTGCTGGAGCAGACCCGCAGGCACGCCTTCCTGTCCACCCTGCTCGGGATCCCGCACCTGGTGCTGTGCGTGAACAAGATGGACCTGGTCGACTGGTCGCAGGAGCGCTTCGAGGAGATCAAGGAGGAGTTCCGGCAGTTCGCGATCAAGCTCGACGTGCACGACCTGACGTTCATCCCCGTCTCCGCGCTCAAGGGCGACAACATCGTCACCCGCACCGAGAACATGCCCTGGTACGAGGGCTCGTCGTTGCTGCACCACCTCGAGGACGTGCACATCGCCTCGGACCGCAATCTCATCGACGCGCGGTTCCCGGTGCAGTACGTGATCCGGCCGCAGCGCCAGACCGATGCCGAGCTGCACGATTTCCGCGGCTATGCGGGCACCGTCGCCAGCGGCGTGTTCAAGCCCGGCGACGAGGTCGTCGTGCTGCCCTCGGGCTTCACCTCCACGGTCGAGGCCATCTTCGGCCCCGGCGGCACGGTGATCGAGGAGGCGTTCGCGCCGTCCGCGGTGACGATCTCGCTCGCCGACAACCTGGATGTCAGCCGCGGCGACGTGCTCTGCAGGCCGAACAACCGCCCGCAGGTCGGCCAGGAGATCGACGCGATGGTCTGTTGGCTCACCGAACAGTCCTCGCTCTCCGAGAACACCCGGTACACCCTGCTGCACACCACCAAGTCCACCAAGGCGCAGGTGGTCCGGCTCGACTACCGGCTGGACGTCAACACCCTGCACCGGGACGAAGTCGCGCAGTCGTTGTCGCTCAACGAGATCGGACGGATCCAGCTCAAGACGCAGCAGCCGCTGCTGTTCGATCCGTACCGTCGCAGCCGGGTGACCGGCAGCTTCATCCTGGTCGACGAGTCGTCGGGCAACACCGTCGCGGCCGGGATGATCCTCGGGCCGACGCTCAAGGAGTCGAAGGTCGTCTGGCATGCCGCGTCGGTCTCCCGTGCCGAGCGCGCCACCAAGGGCGCCACGGTGTGGCTGACCGGGCTGTCCGCGTCCGGGAAGTCCACGGTCGCCGTCGAACTCGAGCGACGGCTGGTGGCCTCCGGGGTGCCCGCCTACCGGCTGGACGGGGACAACCTGCGGCACGGGCTCAACTCCGACCTCGGCTTCGGTGCCGCGGACCGGGCCGAGAACGTCCGGCGGGTCGGCGAGGTCGCCCAGCTGCTCGCCGATGCGGGAATGGTCGCGGTCGCCTCGTTGATCAGTCCGTACCGGGAGGACCGAGACCGGGTGCGGGCCCAGCACCTCGCGGCAGGCCTGCCGTTCATCGAGGTGTTCATCGACACCCCGATCGAGCAGTGCGAGGCCCGCGACCCGAAGGGCATGTACGCCAAGGCGAGGGCGGGCGAGATCACCGGCTTCACCGGCGTCGACGACCCGTACGAGGCGCCGACCGACGCCGAACTGGTGCTGCGCCCCGAGGACGGCGATCCCGTCGCCCAGGCCGCCACGATCATGGAGTATCTGAACCGATGACGACCGATGCCGCGCTCGCGGGCGAACTGGCCACCCGTGCAGGCCAACTGCTACTCGAGCTGAGGAACCGCGAGCTGGGCGAGACCCCGCTCGAGAAGACGCAGGCGCGCGAGCTCGGGCGCAGGGGCGACAAGGAGGCGAACACGCTGCTGCTGGGATTGCTCGGGGAGCGGCGGCCGCACGACGCCGTGCTGTCCGAGGAGTCCGCGGATGACCGTGCCCGCCTGGACAATCCGCGGGTGTGGATCATCGATCCGCTGGACGGCTCGCGGGAGTACGGGCTGCCGGGACGGCCGGACTGGGCGGTGCACGTCGCGCTGTGGGAACGCGGCGCGGGGATCACGGCCGCCGCCGTCGCCCAGCCGGCGCTTGGCGAGGTCTACGTGAGCGGGTCGGCACAATCTGTGGACCCGGCGGGGCGGGCCCGCCCCCGTCTTGAGTCGACGACGCGGCCGCGGCCGCGAATAGTGGTCAGCGACAGCCGCCCTCCCGAGTTCATCGGGGCGCTCGCCGAGCGGATCGGCGCCGACGTCGCGCCGATGGGCTCGGCCGGTGCCAAGGCGATGGCGGTGCTGCGCGGCGAGGCCGATGCCTACGTGCACGCCGGTGGCCAGTGGGAGTGGGATTCGGCGGCCCCCGTCGGGGTGGCGCTGGCGGCCGGTCTGCACTGCTCGCGGATCGACGGGACACCGCTGGTCTACAACGAGGCGCACCCCTACCTGCCGGACCTCGTCATCTGCAGGCCCGAGCTGGCCCGGCCGCTGCTCGACGGGATCGCCGCGCTGACCGGTGCACCCGCCGACAGCCCCCGGGTGGCGATGGCGCGCGAGTACCTCAGCAGCCTGGTCACCCACGACGCGAGCAAGGTGCGGCTGGCGGCGGACTGCTTCCGGGTCGAGAACGGCCAGCGGACGGGCGATTCCGGGCCGGAGATCATCGCCGAGCTGGAGCACGGCGACCAGTACAAGCCGATCACCGGCATCCGCGACCTGGAGTTCCGGGAATGGGGGCCGAACGTGGTGGCCCGGTTCCTGCTCGACATGGGCGCGGGCGAGCACGTCATCACCGTCGCGATCACCGAGCACTTCTCGGTGCCGGGCGGGGAGATCGAGTCGATCCTGGCGATCATCGAGCCGCACCCAGCGGCCGGGTGACGGCGGCGTGAAGGTCTTCACCGGAGCGGATCCGCGGATGGGGCTCGGCGACGTCGGCGCCTACGCCCGGCGGGTCGAGGCCGCGGGCTACGACGGCATGCACGTCTCGGAGACGGTGCACGATCCGTTCCTGCTCGCGCTGATCGCGTTGCAGAGCACCTCCCGGATCGTGGTGCGGACGTCGGTCGCGCTGGCCTTCGTCCGCAGCCCGCTGCTCACCGCGTACACGGCATGGGACCTGGCGAGGATGTCCGGGGGCCGGTTCCACCTCGGCCTCGGCAGTCAGATCAGGCAGAACATCGAGCAGCGGTACGCGATGCCATGGGCCGAGCCTGCGGCGCGGATGGCGGAGTACGTCCACGTGGTCCGGGCGGCGTTCGAGACGTTCCGGACCGGGACGCTGACGCCGTTCGAGGGCGAGCACTACGGCTTCACCCGGATGCAGCCGTACTTCAATCCGCACGACGCGACCGACGCCGAGACGCCCTGCCCGCCGATCTACCTGGGCGGGGTCGGCCGCCGGATGTGCACCGTGGCGGGGGAGGTGGCGGACGGGCTGATCACGCACCCCACCGGCTCGAGCCCGTCGTTTCTGGAGCAGGACGTCCGGCCGGCGCTGGCGGCGGGCGCGGCGGCCGCGGGCCGTAACCCGGCCGACTGCGAGCTGGTCGCGGGGTTCCAGGTGATCACCGGCGAGACGCAGGCCGACCTCGACTCCGAGCGCGAGCGGCACCGGCGCCAGTTCGCCTTCCTGTACTCGACCCCGGAGTACCGCCGCGAGCTCGAACGCTGCGGCCTCGGCGATCTGCGCGAACCGCTGGCCCGGATGGTCCGGGCGAACGACTGGGGCCGGCTCGGGGAACTGGTCACCGACGAGGTGCTCGACGCGATGCTGCCGTCGGCGCGCTACGGGGAGCTGCCCGAGCTGATCCACGAGCGGATCGGCGGGCTCGCCGCCGCGGTCACCCTGCCGCTGCCCGCGGATCCGGCGCGCGACCGCGCTATGGCCGATGTGGTTCGGCGACTGCGCGATCTGGACTGAGCGGACCGCACGTGCGGCGCTGAGGAATGCGCATGCGCGGCGAGTGTTCCATCCATCGGGCGGATGCTGGTCCGGGTGTTCCGATGCAGCCTAGCCTCGGGGGCAATCGAACTCAGGACGGAGAGTGCCATGGAATCGGCCCAGCAGGTGTTCAACGGCAAGGTCGCGGTCATCACCGGTGCCTCGAGCGGGATCGGCGCGGGCCTCGCGCGGCACGCCGCGGGTCTCGGCATGCGGGTGGTGCTGGCCGATGTCGACGCGGAGCGGACCGAGTCGCTCCGGGCGGAGCTCACCGCGCAGGGCGCCGAGGCGGAGGCCGTGGTGACCGACGTTGCCGACCCGGCCGCGGTCGAGGCGCTGGCCGAGCGGGCCTGGCGGCGATTCGGTGGGGTGGACATGCTGGTCAACAACGCCGGGATCATGGCGTTCGGGTACTCCTGGGAGATCCCGGCGGAGCGCTGGGACGCCATGCTCCGCGTCAACATCGGCGGGTACGTCAACGGCCTGCGCGCCTTCGTGCCGCGGATGCTCGATGCCGGGACCCCGGCGTGGGTGGTCAACGTGTCCTCGGTCGGGGGCCTGCTGCCCAGCCCGCTCATGACCCCGTACAGCGTCACCAAGTTCGGCGTGCTGGCGCTCACCGAGAGCCTGCACTACGAGATGCAGATGAAGAAGGCACAGATCCGGGTGTCCGTGGTGACGCCGGGGCACGTCAAGAGCGACATCTTCCGGGCCGCGCGCCCCGGTGCGGACACCCCGCCCGAGGTGCAGGGCTTCCAGCAGTGGCTCCAGAACGACGCGGACGAGCACGGACTCACCCCGGACGAGCATGCGGAGCGGGTGTTCGCCCAGGTCGCCGAGGGGCAGTACTGGGTGGTGCCCCAGCCCGAGGCCCTCGATCCGGCGCTGCAGCCCCGCACCGACATGATCCTGGGCCGGGTCACTCCGGTGGTGCAGTTCGGCGGCTGACCCCCCGCGGCTCCGGTCGCACCCGGCCCGGTCCGCGCCTAGGGTGCTGCTGTGGACCGGGCCGGGGTTCTGCCGCGACGGATGCGAAGCCAGCACCTGTGGGGCGCTCCGCTGCGGACGGCCCCCGAGGCGCTGGGGGCCATGGTCGCCGTGCAGGCACAGGAGTACGCCTACGCGAAATAGTCTCTGGCGCAACGAACCCGGACCGTCGTCGATGCTGACGTCCGGGACGACTACGCGCGTGGCAGGATCCTGCGCACCCACCTGCTGCGACCGACCTGGCATTTCGTCACCCCGGACGACGCGAACTGGCTGCTGGAGCTGACGGCACCGCGGGTGCAGGTGGTCAACGGCCACTACCTGCGCTCGCTCGACCTCGACGAGGGCACGCTCGCGAGGACCGGCGAGCTGATCGCGGAGGCGGTCGAGGGCGGAAACCACCTCACCCGCAGGCAGATCGGCGCGATGCTGCAGGCCGCGGGCGTCGGGGCAGACGGGATGCGGCTGGGCTACATCCTGATGGCCGCCGAGCTGGACCGGGTGGTGATCAGCGGCGTGCCCAGCGGCAGGCAGCACACCTACGCGGCGTTCGGTGAGCGGGTGCCTGCGAGCGAGCCGCTGGACCGCGACGCGGCGCTGGCGCGGCTGGCCCGCCGGTACTTCGCCACCAGGGGACCGGCCACGGTCCGCGATCTCGCACGATGGTCGGGCCTGACGCTCGCCGACTGTCGGACGGGGCTCGACGCCGTCGCGGACGAGTTCCGGGTGGCCGAGGTGGAGGGGCGGTCGCTCTGGTACCCGCCAAGGCAGGACGCGGCACCACGGCCGCCCGTCGTGGACCTCGTCCAGGGCTACGACGAGTGCATCATGTCGTACAGCGACACCAAGGACTACCTCGCGGATCCCGACCTGGCCGGGCGCGGCGCGCCTGCCTACGTGCATGCGGTCCTCGTCGACGGCCTCGTGGTCGGGCACTGGAAGCACACGCTCTCCGCCCGGTCCGCCACCATCGACCTGGCGCTACACCGGACGCTGTCGGCGCCGGAGACGGCGGCACTGGACGCGGAGATCCAGCGGTACGGGGAGTTCCTGGAATTGCAGCGTGAGAAGGTTTCGGCACACGAACACCACCAACCGAAGGGGAACCCATGAATCCGGAGTCCATCGTCACCGAGTTCTGCGCGCTCTGGGCGCAGGCCGATCCCGATGCGATCGTCGAGTATTTCGCGGAAGACGCCGTTTACCACAACATCCCGATGGAACCGGTGGTCGGGAAGTCCGCGATCAAGGACTTCATCACGGGCTTCATCGGTTCGTTCGGCGGCATCGCGTTCAACGTGCACCACCAGGTGGCCAACGGCTCGATAGTGATGAACGAGCGCACCGATGTGTTCGCCATCAACGGCAAGCAGATCGACCTGCCGGTGGTAGGGGTCTTCGAGATCGCGCCGGACGGCAAGATCGTGGCCTGGCGGGACTATTTCGACATGACGCCGCTGACGGCGCTCGGCAACTAGCCGACGGGGCCGCATTGCGCTCACATTCTGTGCGCGCAATGGCGGTTTCCGCGCTTTCGCGCCACACAGTGTGAAGAGAGTCCGCTGATCGCGGCTGAGAAATTGCACCGATCCATCGATGGTTCTTGGTGATGGTGGTGCCCCCGGCAGGATTCGAACCTGCGGCCTTTCGCTCCGGAGGCGAACGCTCTATCCCCTGAGCTACGGGGGCCCGCCGAAACTTCCGGCGTGCCATTGGGCGGGGTTAGCGTAACCCACGATTGGCCGGATCCATATTTGGACCCCCCGGTTGGGTAAAGTGCCTGGTACGCACCCGGTGTCCGCCACGAATACCGAAGGGCTCGTCGATGGCCGATCAGTATTACCCCGATGCCGAACTCGACCTGGACCTGCGCTGGTGGGCCGCCGCCAACTACCTGACGGTCGCCCAGATCTACCTGCGGGACAACGCATTGCTGCGAGAGCCGCTACGCGCCGAGCACATCAAGCCGCGGCTGCTCGGACACTGGGGGACCAGTCCAGGCCTGTCCGCGATCTACGCCGTGCTCAACCGGCACATCCGCCGCACCGACGCGAACTGGCTGTACGTCACCGGTCCGGGCCACGGCGGCCCGGCGCTGGTGGCGGCGACCTACCTCGAGGGCACCTACTCGCAGATCTATCCGCAGGTCAGCGCGGATGCGGCCGGGATCGAGCGGCTGTGTCGGCAGTTCTCGGCGCCGGGCGGGGTGCCGAGCCACGTGAGCGTGCAGACCCCGGGCAGCATCCACGAGGGCGGCGAACTCGGCTACGCGCTCGCGCACGCAGCCGGAGCCGCGTTCGACCGGCCCGACCTGCTGGTCGCGTGCGTGATCGGGGACGGGGAGGCCGAGACGGGCCCGATGTCCGCCTCCTGGAAGCTGCCCGCCTTCCTCAATGCGCGCCGGGACGGGGCGGTGTTGCCGATCTTGCACCTGAACGGCGCGAAGATCGCCGGACCGACGGTCCTCGGGCGCAGCGCCGACACCGATGTCGCCGCCTACCTCTCCGGTCAGGGGTGGGCGCCCGTTTTCGTCGACGGCGACGACCCTAGGCTCGTGTTCCGCGCGCTGGCGGCCGCTGTCGATGCCGCGCACGAGTCGATCACCGCGATCCAACGGGCGGCCCGCGCCGGTACCGCCTCCGCCGACACGCCCCGGTGGCCGGCGATCGTGCTGCGCACCCCGAAGGGCTGGACCGGTCCGCACACCGTCGACGGCGTGCTGGTCGAGGGCACGCACCGGGCCCATCAGGTGCCGCTGTCGGCGGTGCGCACCAACCCCGCCCATCTCGCGCAGCTCGAGCGATGGATGCGGTCCTACCGACCGGACCGGCTCTTCGACGAGAACGGCACGCTGGCAGCCGAACTCGCGGCTCTCGCGCCCGCGGGGGACAAGCGGATGGGCTCCACCCCGTACGCGAACGGCGGGCGGCTGCGCCGGGCGCTGCCGGTCCCGCCACTAGAGCGCTACGCCCTCGACGTGCCCGCACCGGGGACGACATTCCACGAGACCACCCGGGTGCTCGGCGAGATGCTCCGCGACATCTACGCCGAGGGCACCCGGTCCGACGGCGGTGGCGACTTCCGGCTCTTCTGCCCGGACGAGACCGCCAGCAACCGGCTCGGCGCGGTGTTCGAGACGACGGACCGCTGCTGGCAACTGTCCGTCACCGACCACGACGACGGGCTCGGCCCGGACGGCCGGGTGATGGAGGTCCTCAGCGAGCACCTGTGCCAGGGCTGGTTGGAGGGATACCTGCTGGCGGGCGGGCACGGGATATTTGCGAGCTACGAGGCGTTCGCGATGGTCAGCGTCTCGATGCTGATCCAGCACGCCAAGTGGCTCCAACACGCGCGGACGCTGCCCTGGCGGGAACCCGTCTCCTCGTTGAACGTGCTCCTCACCAGCACCTGCTGGCGCAACGATCACAACGGTTTCAGCCACCAGGGCCCGGGCATGATCGACGCGGCCATCCCGTTGTCGCCCGAGGTGGTCCGGATCTGGTTGCCGCCGGACTCGAACACGCTGCTCTCGATCGCCGACCACTGCCTGCGCAGCACCGACCACGTCAACCTGATCGTCGTCGACAAGCAGCCGCACCTGCAGTACCTGAGCCTCGAGGAGGCCGATCGGCACTGCGCCGCAGGCGCTTCGGTGTGGCGGTGGGCGGGGACCGAGGAAGACGGGGCAGGCAGGCCGGACGAGCCGGACGTCGTGCTGGCGGCGGCCGGGGACGTGCCGACCCAGGAGATCCTGGCAGCGGCCGAGCTGCTGCGGGTCTGGGTGCCCTACCTGCGGGTGCGGGTGGTCAACGTCGTCGACCTGATGGCGCTGATGCCCCAGGACGTGCATCCGCACGGGTTCACGGACGAGAGCTTCGCCGAACTGTTCACCGAGGACACCGACGTGGTGTTCGCCTTCCACGGGTACTCGCGTGCGGTCCACCAATTGCTGCACGGCCGACCGAACGCGGACCGCTTCCACGTCCGTGGGTTCAACGAGCAGGGCACGACCACCACGCCGTTCGACATGGTGGTGCTCAACCGGATGAGCCGATACGACCTGGTGCTCGAGGCGCTGCGCCGCGCCCGCCGGGTGCCCCAGCGGGGCGACGAGCTCGCGCGGTACTGCCGGGCTCAGCTCGAGCGGCACCGGGACTATGTCATCGCGCACCTCGAGGACATGCCCGAGGTGCGCGACTGGACGTGGGGGTCGACCGCCCCCGCTGCGCCCACGGCGAACTGACCGTGGGCGCGGCGGACGGTCAGTTCATCGGCAGGGGAGCGGCGCCCTTTTCCTGGAGCATCGCGGTGATCCGGTCCGCCTCGCTCTGCTGGGTGTCGACCATGGTCTGAGCCAGCATCTGGACGGTCGGAACCTCCGCATGCTGTGCGCCGTACTCCATCATCGGCAGGCCGCCCTGGTGATGACGCAGCATCAGCTGCAGGTAGAGGACGTCGGCGGCCGGACCGCGGGCCTGCCGCAGCGCGGCCATGTCCTCGGAGCTGGCCATGCCGGGCATCGCGCCCGTCGACGCGGGCGCTCCGGCCTCGGAGGTCATCGTGCCCATGTCGTGGCCGGATTCCGCGTGACCGTGCCCGTCCCCACCGTGCCCGGATTCGTCCGAGTTCATCCAGGTCATGTAGTCGCCGGTCGGGAGCAGCGGCTGATTCCACAGCGACAGCCAGCCGGTCATCTGCCCGATCTGGTTCTGCTGGGTGGTCAGGATGTCGTACGCGAGGTCGCGGACCATCGGATCGGTGGCGTTTGCGATCGCGATCGCCGACATCTCCACGGCCTGGTTGTGGTGCACGGTCATGTCCTGCGCGAACCCGACGTCCACCGAGCTCGCACCCGGGTTGTCGGCGCCGCCGTCACGCAGCGGCAGGCTCGCCAGGAACCCGATGGCGAACCCGATCGCGACGGCGGCGATCAGGCCGAGCACGGCGAGGGCGGTGCGCTGACTGCGCTTGCCGCCGTCCCGTGCCTGCTCGGGTGCTTGCTGCTCGACTGCGTTCTGGTCGGCTCCGGTCTGATCAGTCATGTCAGCCAGCCGGCGCCGGTGCCGGGGCCTCGGGGACGGCGGGCGGGACCTGGAGGTCCGACAGCTGCATGCCACCGGGCAGTCCGCCTGGCGCTCCGCCGGTGCCCAGCTCGCCCTGATCCTGTGCCAGGCCCTCACCGTTCATCGGCACCGCGTCGGGGCCCGGTGCCGAGCCGTCGAACGCAGGCGGGTTGTCCGGGTCGAACGCGCCAGGGATGGTCGAGCAGCTGGCGCCGACCTCGGGGTAGACCCCGAAGTTGTTCAAGCGCAGCGCGGCGATGAACTGGCCGATCCGCGGGTCGCTGGCGTCGTCCAGCTTGAGCTGGTGTCCCCAGCTCTGCAGGGAGATCGGGGAGTCGAGGCCCGGGTACGGCGACATCAGCATGTAGGACTTGCCGTCGACCCGGTCCGCGAGCGCGTCACGCTGGTCGTCGGAGACCTTGTCCGGGTTGTAGGCGATCCACACCGCGCCGTGTTCGAGCGAGTGCACGGCGTTCTCCGTGCGGATCGCGTTCGGGTACACGATGCCGGTGCAGGTGGCCCACGTCGCGTCGTGCGGGCCGCCGTACGGCGGGGTCTGGTCGTAGGCCACCCGCTGCGTCGCGCTCACGTGCAGCGCCGGGGGGTACTCGTTCCGGACGACACCGTCGATCTCGATCGAGGGGTCCTTGTTCTCGGAGCTCGGCGCGAACTTGTCGGCCTCGGCCTTGTCCTGGTACTTCGGGAACAGATTCACCGCGAGCACGCCGATCAGGGCCAGCACGGCAATCACCGCACCGATGGTCAGCCAGGGGATGTTGCGTTGCTTGGGGAGCCCGGCCTTGGGCTTGGCGCCGCCGGCACTCTTGTTGGCGGCTTTGATGGCCTTGGCTGACTTGGCGCCCGAGTTCTTGGCGCCGCGATTTTCCGAACCGCTTGGCATCGGTGAGTGCTCTTTCGGTGGTGGGACAGTCACAGGGCGGCGGTGGGGTCCCGCCGGGGCCCCACTCTACGTTCAGTGCCTGAGCGCAGGCCGCGAACGGCCAGACCATAGGATAGATACCTGTGACTCCTGCCGACCTTGCCGAACTGCTCCGAGGGACCGCCGCGAAGGTCCTCGCCGAGCGTGGGCTCGACGCGAGCGTCCTCCCGGCGACGCTCGCCGTCGAACGCCCCCGCAACCCCGAGCACGGGGACTACGCCAGCAACGTGGCCATGCAGGTCGGCAAGAAGGCGGGCGCCAATCCGCGCGATCTGGCGACCTGGCTGGCCGAGGCGCTGACCGCCACCGACGGCATCGAGACCGTCGAGGTGGCAGGTCCGGGATTCCTCAACATCCGGCTGGCCGCGGCCGCACAGGGCGTCATCGTCGCGAACGCCATCGCCGCCGGCGAGGCCTTCGGTTCGTCCCAGGCGCTGGCAGGTAAGCGGATCAACCTCGAGTTCGTCTCCGCGAACCCGACCGGCCCGATCCACCTCGGCGGCACCAGGTGGGCCGCGGTCGGCGACGCGCTCGGACGCATCCTCTCCGCCCAGGGCGCTGCGGTCACCCGTGAGTACTACTTCAACGACCACGGCGCCCAGATCGACCGGTTCGCGCGGTCGCTGATCGCCGCGGCCAACGGCGACCCGGCGCCCGAGGACGGCTACGCGGGGGCGTACATCTCCGACATCGCTGCGGAGGTCGTCCGGCAGCGGCCGGACGCGCTCGCGCTGCCCGCCGACGAGCGTCAGGAGACGTTCCGGTCCATCGGTGTTGCGCTGATGTTCGACCACATCAAGAAGACCCTGCACGAGTTCGGCACCGACTTCGACGTGTACTTCCACGAGAACTCGCTCTTCGAGTCGGGTGCCGTCGAGACGGCGGTGGCGACCCTCAAGGCGTCCGGGAACCTCTACGAGGAGGACGGCGCCTGGTGGCTCAAGAGCACCGACTTCGGTGACGACAAGGACCGGGTGGTCATCAAGAGCGATGGCAACGCCGCGTACATCGCAGGCGACATCGCCTACTTCCAGGACAAGCGTTCGCGCGGCTTCGATCTGTGCATCTACATGCTCGGGGCCGACCACCACGGCTACATCGGCAGGCTCAAGGCCGCCGCCGCCGCGTTCGGCGACGACCCGGACACCGTCGAGGTGCTGATCGGTCAGATGGTGAACCTGGTCCGCGACGGCGTCGCGGTGAAGATGAGCAAGAGGGCGGGCACCGTCATCACCCTCGACGACCTGGTCGAGGCGATCGGCGTCGATGCCGCCCGGTACGCGATGATCCGGTCCTCCGTGGATTCGAGCCTGGACATCGATCTCGAGCTGTGGACCAGCACCACCAGCGAGAACCCCGTCTACTACGTGCAGTATGCGCACGCCCGGCTCGCCTCGCTGGGCCGCAACGCGGCCGAGCTGGGCATCTCCACCGAGAACCCGAAGCTGGAACTGCTCACCCACGACCGGGAGGGCGACCTCATCCGGACCATCGGCGAGTACCCGCGGGTGGTGGCCGCGGCGGCCGAGCTGCGGGAGCCGCACCGGATCGCCCGGTACATGGAGGAGCTGGCCGGCACCTACCACCGCTTCTACACCGACTGCCGGGTGCTCCCGCAGGGCGACGAGCCCGCGGGCGATCTGCACACGGCCCGCCTGGCCCTGTGCGCGGCGACCCGCCAGGTCCTCGCCAACGGCCTCGCCGTGCTCGGCGTCAGCGCACCGGAGCGAATGTGAGCGCGCATCCGGCGGGACCCAAGCACGCCGAGATCCCGCACGCGCCCGGACTGCCGCCGCGGCCGGAGTCCGCGGCCGAGCTGACCGCACTGCCCGCCGCGGTCTGGCCCCGCAACGCCGCCCGCGGCGAGGACGGCGTGGTCCGGCTGGCCGGGGTGGCTGTCACCGAGCTGGCGGAGCAGTACGGCACGCCGCTGTTCGTCATCGACGAGGACGACTTCCGGTCCCGGTGCCGTGACATGGCCCGTGCCTTCGGCCCCGCCGGCAAGGTGCACTACGCCTCGAAGGCGTTCCTCTGCGGTGAGGTCGCCCGCTGGGTCGCCGAGGAGGGACTGTCGCTGGACATCTGCTCCGGCGGCGAGCTGGCAATCGCGCTGCACGCGAACTTCCCGGCCGAGCGAATTGCCATGCACGGCAACAACAAGTCCGTCGCCGAGCTCGAGGCCGGGGTGGCCGCGGGTGTCGGGCACATCGTGCTCGACTCGACCCAGGAGATCGATCGGCTGGACCGCGTCGCCGGTGCGCACGGCGTGGTGCAGGACGTGCTGATCCGCGTCACGGTCGGCGTAGAGGCGCACACCCACGAGTTCATCGCAACCGCTCACGAGGACCAGAAGTTCGGGTTCTCGCTCTCGGACGGATCGGCACTGGACGCCGTCCGCCGCGTGTTCGCCACCGAGAACCTGCGGCTGGTAGGGCTGCACAGCCACATCGGCTCGCAGATCTTCGAGGTCGACGGGTTCGAGCTCGCCGCGCACCGCGTGATCGGGCTGCTCCGCACCATCGTCGCCGAGTTCGGGGTGGACAAGTCCTCGCAGATCTCGATCGTCGATCTCGGCGGCGGGATGGGGATCTCGTACCTCGCGACCGACGACCCGCCGCCGGTGGACGACCTGGCGGCCAAGCTCGCGCACATCGTCGCCACCGAGTCGGCGCTCGCCGGACTGCCGGTGCCGACCCTCGCGGTCGAGCCGGGCCGGGCGATCGCGGGACCGGGCACCGTGACCCTGTACGAGGTCGGCACGGTCAAGGATGTTCGCTTGGGTGCCAACGCAACCCGGCGATACATCAGCGTGGACGGCGGGATGAGCGATAACATCCGCACGTCGCTGTATCAGGCCGAGTACGACTCGCGTCTGGTCTCGCGCGACAGCGTGGCCGACCCGGTCGTCGCCCGCGTGGTGGGGAAGCACTGCGAGAGTGGCGACATCGTCATCCGGGACGCCTGGATGCCGGAGGACGTCAACGCGGGAGATCTGCTCGCGGTCGCCGCCACTGGCGCATACTGCTATTCGATGTCCAGCCGCTACAACCTGCTCACCCGGCCTGCCGTGGTCGCGGTGCGTGACGGTCAGTCCCGACTGATCTTGCGCAGGGAAACAGTGGAAGATCTGCTCAGCTTGGAGGTACAGCAACATGACTGAACCGAGTGGCAATGCCGCGATCGGTGTGGCGGTCCTCGGCCTCGGCAACGTGGGCAGTGAGGTCGTGCGAATTCTGCGCGAGCACGCCCGCGAGCTCGAGGCGCGGGTCGGCGCACCGGTGGTGCTGCGCGGCATCGCGGTGCGCCGGATCGAGGGTGACCGCGGGGTTCCGGCCGAGTTGCTGACGACCGACGCGGACTCTCTGGTCACGCGCGCGGACGTGGACATCGTCGTCGAGGTGATCGGCGGTATCGAGGTGCCGCGCAAGCTCATCCTCGCCGCCCTCAACTCGGGCAAGTCGGTGGTCACCGCGAACAAGGCGCTGCTGGCCGACTACACCGGCGAGCTCGCCGAGGCGGCCGAGAACAAGAGCGTCGATCTGTACTTCGAGGCCGCGGTCGCGGGCGCGATCCCGGTGATCCGCCCGCTGACCCAGTCGCTCGCGGGCGACCGGGTCAACAAGGTCGCCGGAATCGTCAACGGCACCACCAACTTCATCCTCTCCGCGATGGACGAGACCGGCGCCGATTACGCCGACACGCTCGCCGAGGCGGGCCGGCTCGGCTATGCCGAGGCCGATCCGACCGCGGACGTGGAGGGCTACGACGCCGCGGCGAAGGCCGCGATCCTCGCGTCGATCGCGTTCCACACCCGGGTCACCGCCGCCGACGTGTACCGCGAGGGCATCTCGAAGATCTCCTCGGCGGACCTCGAGGCGGCCAAGTCGCTGAACTGCACGGTCAAGCTGCTCTCGATCTGTGAGCGGATCAACGGCGCGGACGGCTCCGAGCGGATCTCGGCCCGGGTCTACCCGGCGCTCGTCCCGCTCGATCACCCGCTCGCCTCGGTGAACGGCGCGTTCAACGCGGTCGTGGTCGAGGCCGAGGCCGCGGGACGGCTCATGTTCTACGGACAGGGCGCCGGTGGCTCGCCGACCGCCTCGGCCGTGATGGGCGACCTCGTGATGGCGGCCCGGAACCGGGTGCACGGCGGCCGCGGTCCCCGTGAGTCGAAGTACGCGGACCTCAAGATCGCGCCGATCGGCGAGATCCCCACCCGTTACTACGTCAACATGCAGGTCGCGGACCGTGCGGGCGTGCTGTCGGCGGTCGCGGCGGAGTTCGCCAAGCACGACGTCAGCATCTCGACGGTCCGTCAGGAGGGCATGGGCAACGGCGCCGGGCTGATCGTGGTCACCCATCTGGCGACCGACGCGGCCCTGTCCGAAACCGTTGCGGCCCTCGGCAAGCTCGAGTTCGTGACCGCGGTCACCAGTGTTCTCCGATTGGAAGGTTCCAGTGAATAGCCCCCGCCTGCACACTCCCGTTCACACCCCCTGGCCGGGGCTGATCGAGGCGTACCGCGATCGACTCGCCATCGGGCCGAACTGGAAGACGATCACGCTGCGCGAGGGCGGCACCCCGCTGCTGCCCGCCGCCCACCTGTCCGAGATCACCGGTTGCGAGGTCCACCTCAAGGTCGAGGGTCTCAACCCCACCGGGTCGTTCAAGGACCGCGGCATGACCATGGCCGTCACCGACGCGCTCGCGCGGGGCCAGAAGGCCGTGCTGTGCGCCTCGACGGGCAACACCTCGGCGTCGGCCGCGGCCTACGCGGCCGTCGCGGGCATGACCTGTGCGGTGCTGGTGCCGCAGGGCAAGATCGCGATGGGCAAGCTCGCCCAGGCCGTCATGCACGGCGCGAAGATCATCCAGGTCGAGGGCAACTTCGACGACTGTCTCGAGCTGGCCCGCAAGACCACCGCGGAGTTCCCGACCATCGGTCTGGTGAACTCGGTCAACCCGGTGCGCATCGAGGGGCAGAAGACCGCGGCGTTCGAGATCTGCGACGCGCTGGGCAAGGCGCCCGACATCCACGCCCTCCCGGTCGGCAACGCGGGCAACATCACCGCGTACTGGCGTGGGTACTCGGAGTACTACGCGGACGGGATCACCTCGGTTCGCCCGCGCATGCTCGGCGTGCAGGCGGCGGGCGCGGCTCCGCTGGTGCACGGCGCCCCGGTCAAGGACCCGGAGACCATCGCCACCGCCATCCGGATCGGCTCGCCCGCGTCCTGGGACGGTGCCGTCGCGGCCAAGGAGGAGTCGAACGGCGTCTTCCGCGCCGCCACCGACGAGGAGATCCTCGAGGCCTACCGGCTCATCGCCCGCACCGAGGGCGTGTTCGTCGAGCCCGCGTCGGCGGCGTCGGTGGCCGGCCTGCTCGCCGCGCACAAGGAGGGCTGGCTGGACGCCGGGCAGACCGTGGTGTGCACCGTGACCGGTAACGGACTCAAGGATCCCGACACCGCGCTCGCGGGAATGCCTGCTGTGCAGCCGATCCCGGTCGATCCGGTGGCGGTTGCCGCGGCGCTCGAGCTCGTCTAGTGGTCGCACCGCGCATCGGAGGGAGCACGATGACTCAGACGCTGCCCGCCGGGCTCACCGTGACCGCACGGGTGCCCGCGTCGACGGCGAACCTCGGTCCGGGCTTCGACACGCTGGGGCTCGCCCTGGCGCTGTACGACGAGATCACGGTGACGACCACCGATGCGGGGCTGACGATCCGGGTGGAGGGCGAGGGCGCCGAGGACGTGCCCTGGGGCCCCTCGCACCTGGTCGTCCGTGCGATCGAGCGGGGTCTCGAGTCGATCGGCGTCTGGGCCGGCGGTCTGGACGTGGTGTGCCGCAATGCGATTCCGCATTCGCGCGGACTCGGGTCGTCGGCGTCTGCCGCGGTCGGCGGGCTCGCGGTGGCGAACGGGCTGGCGAGTAAGCTCGACCCGGCGCTGGCGCTCACCCAGGAGCAGCTGGTCCAGCTGTCCTCCGAGTTCGAGGGCCATCCCGACAATGCGTCCGCGAGCGTGCTCGGCGGCGCGGTGGTGTCCTGGTCCGAGGACACCGGCGTCGCGGACTCGCCGCGCACCTACGCCGCGGTGCGCCTGGACGTGCACCCCGACATCCGGGTGGTGGCGCTGGTGCCGTCGGAGCGTTCTTCGACGGCGCAGACGCGTGGCCTGCTCCCGGAACTGGTTCCGCACGCCGATGCCGCCTTCAACGTCAGTAGGGGAGCGCTGGCCGTGGTGGCCCTGACCAGTCGTCCGGACCTCCTGATGGCCGCGACCGAGGATCGGCTGCACCAGAACCAGCGGGCGTCCGCGTTGCCGCTGACCACGCGCTGGATCGAAACCCTGCGGCAGGCAGGCATCGCGGCGACGGTGTCGGGCGCGGGCCCCACCGTGCTGGCGCTGTCGACCAGGGCGTTCCCCGACGAACTCCGCGCCAAGGCGGAAGCGGACGGGCTCCGGGTGCTCGAACTCGGCGTCGCGGACGGTGTGCAGGTCGGTTGATCGGCTGACCGGACGCCGATACCGGCGGGTCGGTCCTTGCCCGCGGGCCGGTTGGAGGCTATCCTGAGGGTCGTTCGCCCATCGTGCGCATCAGACGCCGGTGTTCTACCAGGGCATTCACTCCGAGAATTGGCTCCCGTACCCCGGGACTGCCGAGGCAGGGGTAGACGCACCTGGCTCGATTCCCTCGCGTGATTTCCGCGGTGATCGACTTGGAACGTGCCTGTTCGAGAGGCCACGGGGGTGGACGAGCCGATAGTTCCATCCAGCGAACACGTCCGGCATAACCGAGTTCAGCGAGTGAGCTGAGCTTCGGGACGAACCCTCGACACGCGCCGCGCGAGCGAGGGAAGGAAAGGATCTCCGTGACCGATACGGACCTGATCGCCACACCTGCTCTCGATACCCCGGTTGACTCCGCGGCGAGCCAGGCCGGCGGCACTGCACGAACTTCAGAAGCCACCGGCGACGCGGTGGCAGCCTCCACCAAGCGCGCCGAGGCCCGGCGCGGTGCCGGCCTGTCCGGCATGGTGCTGGCCGAGCTGCGCGGACTCGCGACCGAGCTCGGCATCAAGGGAACGTCCGGCCTGCGCAAGGGTGACCTGATCGCGGCCATCAAGGAGCGTCAGGGCGGTGGCGCCGCCACCAAGTCGGCGCCCAAGACGGCTCCCGTCGAGGCCGCGGCGAGCGAGGTCACGGCCGCGCCGCAGCGGGTCGCCGAGAATGCCCCCGCCGCCGAGTCGGCCGCCACCACCACCGAGCGTCCGGCAGCGCAGCCCGCCGAGTCCGCCGAGGGCGAGCAGGGTGGCCGCCGAAACCGGCAGCGCCGCGGGTCGTCTCGCCAGGCCGGCTCGCCCGAGCAGGGCGAGTCGACGGCATCGACGGCCCCCGCGACCGAACAGGGCGGCGATCGCCAGCCCCGTCAGGACCAGGGCGGCGAGCGCAACCGTCGCGACCGCAACCAGGGCGAGCGTGGCCAGGGTGAGCGCAACCAGGGTGAGCGTGGCCAGGGCGACCGCAACCAGGGCGAGCGTGGCCAGGGTGAACGTAACCAGGGTGAACGTAACCAGGGTGAGCGTGGCCAGGGTGAGCGCAACCAGGGTGAACGTAGCCAGGGCGACCGCAACCAGGGCGGCAACGGCCCCCGTGGCGAGGGTCGCAATGACAACCGCGGCGGCGAGGACGAGGACGGCCGGGGTCGGCGGGGACGCCGGTTCCGTGAGCGTCGTCGTGGACGCGACCGCGGTGAGGGCGGCGGCGCAGGTGTGGACCGCGACATGGAGATCCGCGAGGACGACGTCCTGCAGCCGGTCGCAGGCATCCTCGACGTGCTCGACAACTACGCCTTCGTGCGGACCTCCGGCTACCTCGCGGGCCCGAACGACGTGTACGTCTCGATGAACCTGATTCGCAAGAACGGGCTCCGTCGCGGCGACGCCATCACCGGTGCCGTCCGCGTCGCCCGTGAGGGCGAGGGCGGCGGCGGAAGCAGCCAGCGTCAGAAGTTCAACCCGCTGGTCCGCCTGGACACCGTCAACGGCGGCGACGTCGAGGCGGCCAAGCGGCGGCCCGAGTTCGGCAAGCTGACGCCGCTCTACCCGAACCAGCGTCTGCGTCTCGAGACCACGCCGAACATCCTCACCACCCGTGTCATCGACCTGGTGATGCCGATCGGTAAGGGCCAGCGCGCCCTCATCGTCAGCCCGCCGAAGGCCGGTAAGACCAGCGTGCTGCAGGCGATCGCGAACGCCATCGCCACGAACAACCCCGAGTGCTACCTGATGGTCGTCCTGGTCGACGAGCGTCCGGAAGAGGTCACCGACATGCAGCGTTCGGTGAAGGGTGAGGTCATCGCCTCCACCTTCGACCGGCCGCCGTCAGACCACACCTCGGTGGCCGAGCTCGCCATCGAGCGGGCCAAGCGCCTCGTCGAGGAGGGCAAGGACGTCGTCGTGCTGCTCGACTCGATCACCCGACTCGGCCGCGCGTACAACAACTCGTCGCCCGCCTCGGGACGAATCCTGTCCGGTGGTGTCGACTCGACCGCGCTGTACCCGCCGAAGCGGTTCCTCGGCGCGGCCCGCAACATCGAGAACGGCGGCTCGCTCACGATCATCGCCACCGCGATGGTCGAGACCGGCTCCACCGGTGACACCGTGATCTTCGAGGAGTTCAAGGGCACCGGCAACGCCGAGCTCAAGCTCGATCGCAAGATCGCCGAGCGTCGGGTCTTCCCGGCGGTCGACGTCAACCCGTCCGGCACCCGTAAGGACGAGCTGCTGCTCAACCCGGACGAGGCCGCGGTGCTGCACAAGCTGCGCCGGGTGCTCTCCGGCCTTGACTCGCACCAGGCGATCGATCTGCTGATCGACCGGCTCAAGAAGAGCAAGAACAACCTCGAGTTCCTGATGCAGGTCTCCAAGACCGCGCCGGGAGCGATGGGCGACGACGACTAGTAGTCGCGTGCGACGAGGCAGGCCCAGGAAACCGCACGGTTTCCGGGGCCTGCCTCGTTGTCGGCGCCGGTCGGGAACAGATCGCGGCACCTGGTCGTTAGGACTTGATGCACGCGTTCTGGCAGAATGAACGATCGCGCCCGTGGCACTCGCCGCGTGCGAGTACAACAATGTCCGGTTCCGGTTCACGGCTTCGATTGGCGAAGGCGACCCGGCGACCACCGAAAGGGACACCATGAAGGCAGGAATCCACCCCAACTACGTGGCGACCACCGTCGTCTGCGGTTGCGGTAACACGTTCGAGACCCACAGCACCAAGGAGTCCGGACGCATCAACGTCGAGGTCTGCTCGCAGTGCCACCCGTTCTACACCGGCAAGCAGAAGATCCTCGACACCGGTGGACGCGTCGCGCGCTTCGAGGCTCGCTACGGCAAGCGCGCCGGCAAGAAGGCCGACGCCGACAGCTAGCTGTCCCGCCGACGCCCGTCCTGTGTTCCATTGCAGGCCGGGCGTCGGTTTTTTTGTACCCGTGGTGCGCGCGCCGGACCCGGCGCCAACATCCACCCATTGCACTGCCCGGCATCCCCTCGGGGGTGTCGACAACCGAGGAGCGAACCATGGCGGGGACCACCCAGCCGTCGGCGATCGATGACATCCTGGCCGAGCACGCAGGTCTCGAGCTGCAGCTGTCCGACCCGTCCCTGCACAACGACCCCTCGGCCGCCCGCCGGGTCGGCAAGCGGTTCGCCGAGCTCGCTCCCATCATGGCCACGCACACCAAGCTGCAGGCCGCGCGCGAGGACCTGGAGGCCGCTCGCGAGCTGGCCGCCGACGACTCGAGCTTCGCCGCCGAGGTGCCCGAGCTGGAGGCCAAGGTGGCCGAGCTCGACGTCGCACTCACCGACCTGCTCGCGCCGAGGGACCCGCACGACGGCGACGACGTGGTGCTCGAGGTGAAGTCCGGCGAGGGCGGCGAGGAGTCCGCGCTGTTCGCCGCGGACCTGGCCCGGATGTACCTGCGCTACGCCGAGCGGCACGGCTGGCGGGTCGAGGTCCTCGACGCGAACATCTCCGATCTCGGCGGCTACAAGGACGCGACCCTGTCGATCAAGTCGAAGGGCGACACCCGCGACGGTGTCTGGGCCCGGCTGAAGTTCGAGGGTGGCGTGCACCGCGTCCAACGGGTGCCCGTGACCGAGTCCCAGGGCCGGGTGCACACCTCCGCGGCGGGCGTACTGATCTACCCGGAGCCCGAAGAGGTCGAGGAGGTGCAGATCGACGAGACCGATCTGCGCATCGACGTCTACCGCTCGTCCGGCAAGGGTGGCCAGGGCGTCAACACCACCGACTCCGCGGTCCGGATCACCCACCTGCCCACCGGCATCGTCGTGACGTGCCAGAACGAGCGCTCGCAGCTGCAGAACAAGGCGCGCGCGATGCAGGTGCTCGCGGCCAGGCTGCAGGCGGCTGCCGAGGAGGCGGCCGCGGACGAGGCCTCGGCCGGACGCCAGAGCCAGGTGCGCACCGTTGACCGCTCCGAGCGCATCCGTACCTACAACTACCCGGAGAACCGGATCACCGATCACCGGATCGGGTTCAAGGCGCACAACCTCGACGCCGTGCTCGACGGCGATCTGGATGCGCTGCTGGACGCGCTCGGCAAGTCGGACCGGGAGGCCCGGCTCGCCGTCGAGTAGCCACGTGGCCACGGTCGGGTAATGCGGGGTTCCGGCGGCGGCCCATGGCAGGCTGGACGGGTGAGTCGTCAACCCCTCCGCCTCGCGATCCTCGAGGCCACCACGCTGCTCGAGGAGGCGGGCGTACACAGTCCCCGCACGGATGCAGAACTGCTCGCCGCGCACGTCGTGGGGGTGGAACGGACCAGGCTCGGCCTGGTGCCGCTCGTCGACCCCGAGGTGATCGAGCGGTACCGCGCGCTGGTAGCCCGGCGCGCCGAGCGGGTTCCGTTGCAGTACCTCACCGGTGTGTCGTCGATGGGCGACATCGACCTGCAGGTCGGTCCGGGGGTTTTCGTGCCAAGGCCGGAGACCGAGCTGTTGTTCGCGTGGGCCCTTGCCTTCCTGGAGGGGCATCCCGCGCATCCGCCGGTGATCCTCGATCTGTGCACGGGTACAGGGGCGCTGGCGCTGGCGCTGGCGAACGCCCGCCCGGACGCGATCGTGCACGCGGTGGAACTGGATCCCGCGGCGCTGGCCTGGACCCGCCGCAATGCCGAGGCCAGGGCGAACGAGGGCGACACCCCGATCACGCTGCACCAGGGCGATGTCACCGACCGGTCGTTGCTCACCGAGCTCGAGGGCAAGGTCGACATCGTGGTGTCGAATCCGCCGTACATCCCCGAGGGTGCCGAGCTCGATACCGAGGTCGCGGATTTCGACCCGCACCTGGCGCTGTTCGGCGGGCCGGACGGGCTGTCGGTGATCACCCCGATGGTCTCCAACATCGCGCGCTGGCTGAAGATCGGCGGTGCCATGGCCATCGAGCACGACGACACCAACGGCGGCCAGGTGGCGGCCCTGCTGCGCGAGCGTCGGGTGTTCGGCGAGGTCGCCGAGCATCCGGACCTGGCGGGCAAGCCCCGCTTCGTGGTCGCCCGCCGGGTCGCAACGGACGCCGAGGCGGCCCGCGGGCACTGAGCAGGTGCGTGGAGCTCTGCGGAACGACCAGTGTCTGCGTGCGTGGAGCCTGCGGAAGGGCCAGGCGTGTCTGCGACGGATCGACGCGGATGGAAGGATGGGGGAGTGAGCATCGTCTACGACTGCCGGAACACCGATTCGCGCGAGGCGGGCATCGCTGCCGCGACGAACTCGCTCAAGGCCGGGCGCCTGGTCGTCGTGCCGACCGACACCCTCTACGGACTCGCGGCCAACGCCTTCGACGGCGAGGCCGTCACCGCGTTGCTGCGCGCCAAGGGCCGCGGACGGGACATGCCCGTGCCGGTGCTCGTCGGCTCGTGGAACACCATCGACGGACTCGTCTTCACGGTGCGGCCGCAGGCGCGTGAGCTGATCCGCGCCTTCTGGCCCGGTGGGCTGAGTCTCGTTGTGCAGCAAGCTCCCTCGTTGGCGTGGGACCTGGGCGACACCAGGGGGACGGTGATGCTGCGGATGCCGCTGCACCCGGTGGCCCTCGAATTGCTGCGGGAGGTGGGACCCCTCGCGGTGTCGAGCGCGAACATCTCCGGGCATGCACCCGCCTCCACCGTCGAGCAGGCCCGCGATCAGCTCGGCGGCGCCGCATCGGTGTACCTGGACGGTGGTCCCGCCCAGCACGCTGTCGCCTCGACGATCGTGGACCTGACGGCCGACGAGCCGCGGATCCTGCGTGAGGGGGCTGTCGCGGCCGCGGACATCGCGGAGGTGCTCGGCGTGACCATCGAGAGCCTGCTGCCGGGACGGGTACCGGAGTGAGCGAGGCGGGTTCCCCGCGGCAGGCCCACGCCGATCAGGCGTTCTGGGGCCCGGACTTCTCCGAGCTCGAACGGACCGACCCGGAGATCGCCGAGATCACCCTCGCCGAGCTGGACCGGCTGCGCGGCGGGTTGCAGCTGATCGCCAGCGAGAACCTGACCAGCCCCGCGGTGCTGGCGGCGCTGGGGTCGACGCTGAGCAACAAGTACGCAGAGGGGTACCCGGGTCACCGGTACTACGGTGGCTGCGCCGAGGTCGACCGTGCCGAGAGCCTGGCGATCGAGCGGGCCAAGACGCTGTTCGGGGCCGAACACGCCAACGTGCAGCCGCATTCGGGGGCCAACGCCAACCTCGCGGTGTACGCCGCGTTCGCGAAGCCCGGCGACCCGGTGCTGGCGATGAGCCTGCCGCACGGCGGTCATCTCACCCATGGGTCCAAGGTGAGCTTCTCGGGCAAGTGGTTCACCCCGATCCCGTATCACGTTGACAAGTCGACCGAGCTCATCGACTACGACGAGGTCCGTGACCTCGCTCTGACCCATCGGCCGCGGATCATCGTCGCGGGCGCGACCGCGTATCCGCGACTGATCGACTTCGCGAAGTTCCGTCAGATCGCCGACGAGGTGGGCGCCATCCTGTGGGTCGACGCCGCGCATTTCATCGGGCTGGTGGCAGGCGGGGCGATCCCGTCGCCGGTGCCGTACGCCGATGTCGTCTCCGCGACCACGCACAAGGTGCTGCGCGGGCCGCGCGGCGGCCTGCTGCTGTGCCGGGCCGAGCACGCCAAGGCCGTCGACAAGGCGGTCTTCCCCTTCAGCCAGGGCGGCCCGCTCATGCACTCGATCGCGGCCAAGGCCGTCGCGCTGAAGGAAGCGGCCACCGACGACTACCGAGCCTACGCAGCGAGCGTGGTCGACAACGCAGCTGCGATGACCAAGGCACTCGAGTCGGGCGGCATGCGCGCGGTGTCCGGCGGCACCGACACCCACCTGGCGCTGCTCGACCTGCGCGAGCTCGGGGTGACCGGGGCCGAGGCCGAGCGGCGATGCGATGCGGCCCGAATCACGTTGAACAAGAACGCGATCCCGTTCGATCCGGCGCCGCCGATGGTGGCGTCCGGGATCCGGGTCGGATCCGCGGCGGTCACCACGCAGGGTTTCGACACCGACGACTGCGCGGCGGTCGGTGCGCTGATCGCCAGGGCGGTGCGGGCCGAGGACGGCACCACCGCGGGCGACGCGGAGCTGGCCGATGTGGCGCGCGAGGTCTCGGAGTTGGTGGCGCGCAAGCCGGCCTATCCCCGGCCGGCGACGCAGACGAGTGCAGCGGCAGGGGATGGCGCGCGGTGACGGTAGCCTCTTCGACGTGATCGCCGCCCATTCAGAATTGCTCGCTCAGTCGGGCCGGGGGGCCGGGGTCCCGATCAGGGAACTGCTGCTGGTGCTCTTCACCGCGGCGGTCATCACGTTCCTGGCGACCGGGGCCGTCCGGTTGTTCGCCCTCAAGTTCGGCGCCGTCGCCGTCCCACGCGACCGCGACGTGCACGTCACGCCCACGCCTCGGCTCGGCGGCGTCGGCATGTACGTCGGATTCGTCGCCGCCCTGCTGTTTGCCCAGCAACTACCCGCGCTGGCCAGGGGATTCGACTACAACACCAAGGACATCCCGGCGGCGCTCGTCTCCGGCGGCGTCATCGTGCTGGTCGGGATCATCGACGACCGGTGGGGACTGGACGCGCTCACGAAGTTCGTCGGCCAGGTCACCGCGGCGGGCGTGCTGGTGGTGATGGGGGTCAGCTGGTTCGTGCTGTACCTGCCCTTCAATGGCACCACCCTGGTCCTGGACCAGTTGCAGTCGGGCCTGGTGACGGTGCTGATCGCGGTCGTGATGATCAATGCCATGAACTTCGTCGACGGGCTCGACGGGCTCGCGGCAGGCCTCGGCCTGATCGCCGCGCTGGCGATCTGTGTGTTCTCGGTCGGCCTGCTGCACGAGCAGGGCGGTGACGTGAGTGCGTATCCACCCGCGATGCTGGCCGCCGCCCTGGCGGGCGCGTGCCTGGGCTTCCTGCCGCACAACTTCCAGCCGGCCCGCATCTTCATGGGGGACTCGGGGTCGATGTTGATCGGCCTGATGCTGGCGGCGATCTCGACGAGCGCCTCCGGCCGGATCCCGCTCAGCGCCTATGGCACAAGGGACATCCTCGGTCTGCTCTCGCCGCTCCTGCTGGTGGGCGCGGTGATGTTCATCCCGATCCTCGACCTGCTGCTCGCGGTGGTCCGCCGGACCAGGGCCGGGCGCAGCCCCTTCAGCCCCGACAAGATGCACCTGCACCACCGCCTGCTGCAGATCGGACATTCGCACCGGCGTGTGGTCCTGTTGATCTACTTGTGGGTCGGAGTGCTCGCATTCGGCGCAGTCGGCTCGGCCCTGCTCGACCGGCGGATCGTCGTCCTGCTGGTGGCGGGTGGCCTGGTGTTTGCGCTGGTGGTCACCGCCGTGCCGTCGCTGCGCCTGAAGCAGGTCCCCGGTCGCGATCGGGCCGACAGTTCGTAGCCCGCTAGGCTGGCGGACCGTGACCTTCTCTCCGGAACCCGTGCCCGACCAGTCCGCTCCGCTGCGTGCAGCGGTTCGCTATGGCGTAATCGGCCTGATCGCGCTCGCGGTGATCGGCTCGATCATCGCCTTCGTCGCGGCAGGCCTGCCCGGACTGTGGGGTGCATTGATCGGCGTCGCCGTCGGCGGCGGCTTCATCCTGTGCACCGCGCTGGCGGTGCTGTTCACGGAGAAGCTCCCGCCCGCCACCTCGGGTGCGGTGCTGCTCGGCAGCTGGCTGCTCAAGATGATCCTCGCGATCCTGGTCCTTGGCGTGCTCAAGGGCATGGACTTCTACAGCAAGCAGGCGCTGGTCATCGTCATGGTGCTGGCCCTGATCATCGTGCTCGGCGCCGAGACCTACGGGCTGCTCAAGGTGAAGGTGCCCTATGTCACTCCCACACAGTCGGACGCCGCTCCCACACAGCAGGACGGCCCCTCCGGTGAGCCTGAATCCGACGAAAAGTAGTACGACGACCTGTCGTAATCGGTCAAGCAGGACCCCCATCTACACAACGTCGTAGTTGTATTGGTAGGGTCAGGGCCAAGCGAGAGCCGAAACTACGCGAAACACACATTTCGCCGGGTCAGGCATCCTCGCAGGTGACCACGATCGCCACTTCCGCGTGTTCGGAAATGGCTGGTCGGGGACCACCGAGTCGACGACAGTCCGCCGACACCGACAGACGCGGGGCCGAGAGTATCGGCCACAGCAGCTGACGAATACGCGAGCCGACCTTGTCGACTTGTTAGATCGTCAATGTCCGATCGAACCGCAGGCGATGCCGCCTGCGGCCACGACTACGGGAGAGACCGCTGAGCGTCACCACCCTGGCCGCGGAGTTCCATCCGCCGTCACTTGCAGACTTCTTCCCTCCCGCCGTGCTGTTCGAGGGCACGCCCTTCGAGCTCGACCGGCTGATGCTGATCCGCATCCTGATGACGGTGGTGCTCCTCGCGTTCTTCGCGATCGCGATGCGCAGCCCGAAGCTGGTGCCACGCGGCGCGCAGAACGTCGCCGAGATGGGCCTCGGGTTCGTCAAGAACCAGATCACCGATGAGGTGCTCGGCAAGGAGCAGGGCAAGCGCTTCCTGCCGGTCATCGCCACGATCTTCTTCGCGGTGCTGTTCCTGAACGCGTCCGGGATCATCCCGTTCCTGAACATCTCCTCGAACGCCCGAATCGGGATGCCGATCGTGCTGGCCGCCCTCGCGTACATCACGTTCAACTACGTCGGCATCAAGAAGTACGGCTTCTTCAAGTACGTGAAGAGCAGCATCGTCGTCCCCGGCGTGCCGGTCGCGCTGCACGTGCTGCTGATCCCGATCGAGTTCGTGTCGACGTTCATCCTCCGGCCGTTCACGCTGACCGTCCGTCTCATGGCCAACATGCTGGCCGGCCACATCATGCTGGTGCTGTTCTTCAGCGCCACCCAGTTCTTCTTCTTCGAGGCCGCGGCCGGAATGAAGATCTTCGGTGTGTTCTCCCTGGCAGCAGGTTTCGGGTTCACCCTCTTCGAGATGCTGGTGATCTTCCTGCAGGCGTACGTCTTCGCCCTGCTGACCGCCGTGTACATCGACCTCGCGCTGCACGCCGACTCGCACTGACCGCACTACACACAAACTGACCCATCCGCCGAATCCCGGTGGTGGGCAACGGAAAGGGAACGGAAACCAAATGAGCCTCGCGTACCTGGCACAGGAAGCCGTTGAGCAGACGACCACCGGCAAGGGCTACGGCGCCATCGGCTACGGCCTCGCGGCCATCGGCCCCGGCATCGGCGTGGGCATCGTGGTCGGTAAGGCCATCGAGGGCATCGCGCGTCAGCCCGAGCTCGCCGGCCAGATCCGTACGAACATGTTCCTCGGTATCGCATTCACCGAGGCCCTCGCGCTGATCGGCCTTGTCGCCGGCTTCATTTTCTGATCTCGCCATGTCAACCATTGCATTGATCGCGGCCGAGGAGGGCGAGGTTATCAATCCTCTCGTCCCCGAGACCTACGACATCGTGTGGTCGGCGGTCTGCATCGCGGTTATCGGCTTCTTCTTCTGGAAGTACATCCTTCCGAAGTTCCAGCAGGTGCTGGCGGACCGTACCGAGCAGATCGAGGGCGGCATCCAGCGCGCCGAGGATGCTCAGGCCGAGGCCAAGGAGACGCTGGAGCAGTACCGCGCCCAGCTCGCCGAGGCGCGGACCGAGGCCGCGGCCATCCGTGAGGATGCCCGCACCCAGGGCCAGCAGATCATCGCCGAGATGAAGGTCCAGGCACAGCTGGAGAGCGACCGCATCGTGGCCGCAGGCAGCAGCCAGCTCGCAGCTCAGCGTCAGCAGATCGTCACCGAACTGCGCAGCGATCTGGGCAAGACCGCGGTCGATCTGGCCGAGAAGGTCATCGGCGAGTCTCTGGCCGACGAGGTCAAGCGGTCGGGTTCGATCGATCGTTTCCTCAGCGAACTGGACGCCGTCAGCGCTGACTCCGCAGCCGGAAAGTGAGCACCATGTACGCAGCAAGCCGTGAGGCGCTGACTCATACGAGGAGCGCCCTGGAATCAGCGTTGGCCGGAGTTTCGGCCGGCGCGGCGACTGCAGCTGCGGCACAGACCGGTGCCGAGCTGTTCACGGTGGTCGAGGTTCTCGACGGTCAGCGCACGCTTCGTTCCGCGCTGTCCGACCCCTCGGCCCCCGCGGCGGTTCGGCAGGCCTTGGCCGAGCAGGTGTTCTCGGCCAAGGTTTCGGCCGAGGCCCTCGCCACGCTGAAGGCGGCCGTGTCCCAGGACTGGTCGAGCTCGGCTGACCTGCGGAACTCGCTGGTGCTGCTCGGTCGGGAGTCGCTGCTCAAGGCGGCCGACGATCAGGGTCAGCTCGACACCGTCGAGGACGAGCTCTTCCGCCTCGGCCGCATCGTGGCGGGCGACTCGAGCCTCGAGCAGGCGCTGTCCGATCGCGCGACGCCCACCGCGGCGAAGCGCGAACTGCTGACCAAGCTGCTCTACGGCAAGGTCACCGCGATCACCGAGGCCCTGGCCACCCAGGCCGCAGGCCGGTTGCGGACCGCACCCGCGGATGCCTTCAACGAGCTGTCGGAACTGGCGGCGGCGCGACGCGACAAGGCGGTCGCACACGTGCGCAGCGCCTCGGCGTTGTCCGCCGAGCAGGAGGAGCGGCTCGCCGCGACCCTGACCCGCACCTACGGCAAGCCGGTCACCGTGCACGTGGAGGTCGACCCCGAGCTCCTGAGCGGCCTTGTCGTTCGCGTGGGCGACGAGGTCATCGACGGCAGTGCGGCGGGACGTCTCGCGTCTCTGCGCAAGACCTTCAAGTAGTCCCGGCGGCCGCGGCCGACCTCAAACTCCAGATATTCGAAGACCAGATACCGAGAGCAGGAAAAACATGGCGGAGCTGACGATCTCCTCCGATGAGATCCGTAGTGCGATTTCGAACTACACCGCGAGCTACTCCCCGGAGGCCTCCCGCGAGGAGGTCGGAACGGTGTCCGACACCAGTGACGGCATTGCGCACGTCACCGGCCTGCCTTCGGCGATGGCCAACGAGCTGCTGGAGTTCCCCGGCGGCGTGCTCGGTGTGGCACTGAACCTGGATGCCACCGAGATCGGTGCCGTCATCCTGGGTGATTACGAGCACCTCGCAGAGGGCCAGCAGGTCAAGCGGACCGGCGACGTGCTGTCCGTGCCGGTGGGCGACGCCTACCTGGGCCGCGTGGTGAACCCGCTCGGCCAGCCGATCGACGGCCTCGGCGAGATCGAGTGCACCGAGACCCGCGCCCTCGAGCTGCAGGCCGCCTCGGTCCTCGAGCGTCAGCCCGTCGAGGAGCCGCTGCAGACCGGCATCAAGGCCATCGACGCGATGACCCCGATCGGCCGTGGACAGCGCCAGCTGATCATTGGCGACCGCAAGACCGGCAAGACCGCGGTCTGTGTTGACGCCATCCTGAACCAGAAGGCGAACTGGGAGTCCGGCGACGACACGAAGCAGGTTCGCTGCATCTACGTCGCGATCGGCCAGAAGGGCTCCACCATCGCGGGCGTCAAGGCTGCCCTCGAGGAGCAGGGCGCGATGGAGTACACCACCATCGTCGCGGCCCCGGCCTCCGATTCGGCCGGCTTCAAGTGGCTCGCCCCGTACACCGGTTCGGCCATCGGCCAGCACTGGATGTACCAGGGCAAGCACGTCCTCATCGTGTTCGACGACCTGACCAAGCAGGCCGAGGCGTACCGCGCCATCTCGCTGCTGCTGCGTCGTCCGCCGGGCCGCGAGGCGTACCCCGGTGACGTCTTCTACCTGCACTCCCGCCTGCTGGAGCGCTCGGCCAAGCTCTCCGACGAGCTCGGCGGCGGTTCGCTGACCGCACTGCCGATCATCGAGACCAAGGCCAACGACGTCTCGGCCTACATCCCGACCAACGTCATCTCCATCACCGACGGTCAGGTGTTCCTGGAGTCGGACCTGTTCAACAAGGGCATCCGCCCCGCGATCAACGTGGGTATCTCGGTTTCCCGAGTCGGTGGCGCCGCGCAGACCAAGGGCATGAAGAAGGTCTCCGGTTCGCTCCGTCTCGAGCTGGCACAGTTCCGTGAGCTGGAGGCCTTCTCGGCGTTCGCCTCCGACCTGGACGACGCCTCCAAGGCCCAGCTCGAGCGTGGACAGCGTCTCGTCGAGCTGCTCAAGCAGGACCAGTACTCCCCGATCGCCGTCGAGGACCAGATCATCTCGATCTACCTGGCCGGCGAAGGCGTGTTCGACTCGGTGCCGGTCGGCGACGTCCGCCGCTTCGAGTCCGAGCTGCTCGAGGACCTGCACCGCAACGCGGGCTCGGTCTACGAGGCCATCAAGGGTGGCAAGGCCCTCGACGAGAACTCGATCGCCGACCTCAAGGCCGCGACCGACAAGTTCAAGGAAGGCTTCATCGCCTCCGACGGCAGCCGCGTGGTCAACGAGGCCGAGGCCTCGGCACTCGGCGCGAACGAGGTCAGCCAGGAGCAGGTTTCCGTCACTCGCAAGCACGTCAGCAAGTGAGCGTGACTGCCGTGTCGGAATCTCGTGGGAAGGGAGTGTGACTGAGTAGATGGCAAGCCTGCGCGAACTGCGCTCACGTATCAAGTCAGTCAACTCGACCAAGAAGATCACCAAGGCGCAGGAGCTGATCGCGACCTCCCGCATCACCAAGGCTCAGGCCAGGGTTGCGGCGTCGAAGCCCTACGCCGAGGAGATCACCAAGGTGCTCTCCGCGCTGGCGAGCGCCTCCGGGTCGCTCGACCACCCGCTGCTGAACGAGCGGCCGGAGCCCAAGCGGGCTGCCGTGCTGGTCGTCACCAGCGACCGCGGTATGTGCGGCGGCTACAACTCCAACGTCCTCAAGGAGGCGGAGGAGCTGATCCAGCTGCTGCGCTCCGAGGGCAAGGAGCCGGTGCTGTACGCGATGGGCGCAAAGGGCCTGACGTACTACACCTTCCGTGACCGCGATCTGAAGGGCGCCTGGACCGGGTTCTCTCAGCAGCCGGGTTACGCGGATGCCGCCAAGGCGAGCCGTCACCTGGTCGAGCTGTTCATGGCCGGGTCGGGCGCCGAGGTTGCCGCGTACAACGGCGAGGGCACGGTCGAGGGCGTTGACGAACTGCACATCGTCTACACCCGCTTCGTGTCGATGCTGACCCAGACGCCGGAGGTCCGGCGCATGGCTCCGCTCGAGGTCGAGTACAAGGACGAGAACTTCGAGCTCGGGGAGGACATGCTCTCCGATTCGAACGGTGCCAATCCGACGGCGCAGTACGACTTCGAGCCGGAGGCCGGGACGCTGCTCTCGGCGCTGCTGCCGAAGTACATCAGCACCCGGATCTACTCCTCGCTGCTCGATGCGGCGGCCTCGGAGTCGGCTTCACGTCGTACCGCCATGAAGGCGGCAACGGACAACGCAAACGAGCTGGTGAACACCCTGAGCCGCCAGGCCAACCAGGTGCGCCAGGCCCAGATCACCCAGGAAATCAGCGAGATCGTCGGTGGCGCTAATGCGCTCGCCTCGAGCGCAGGAAGTGACTAGACACATGACCGCAGCAGTAACCCAAACCAACGCGAACGGCTCGGGCACCACGTCCGGCCGGGTCGTGCGGGTCATCGGTCCCGTTGTGGACGTTGAGTTCCCGCGTGGCGCCGTTCCCGCCCTGTTCAACGCGCTGAACGCAGAGGTCACTCTGCCGACGGTCGCGAAGACGCTGACCCTCGAGGTGGCGCAGCACCTGGGCGACAACCTGGTGCGCACCATTTCGATGCAGCCGACCGACGGCCTGGTCCGCGGCGCGGCTGTCGTCGACTCCGGCAAGCCGATCTCGGTTCCCGTCGGTGACGTCGTCAAGGGCCACGTGTTCAACGCCCTCGGTGACTGCCTCGACACCCCGGGCCTCGGTCGCGACGGCGAGCAGTGGGGCATCCACCGCAAGCCCCCCGCCTTCGATCAGCTCGAGGGCAAGACCGAGATCCTCGAGACCGGCATCAAGGTCATCGACCTGCTCACCCCGTACGTCAAGGGCGGCAAGATCGGTCTGTTCGGTGGTGCCGGTGTCGGCAAGACCGTTCTGATCCAGGAGATGATCACCCGTATCGCCCGCGAGTTCTCCGGCACCTCGGTGTTCGCAGGCGTCGGTGAGCGCACCCGTGAGGGCACGGACCTCCACCTCGAGATGGCCGAGATGGGCGTTCTCCAGGACACCGCCCTTGTGTTCGGTCAGATGGACGAGCCGCCGGGAACGCGTATGCGCGTCGCCCTGTCGGCGCTGACCATGGCGGAGTACTTCCGCGATGTGCAGAACCAGGACGTGTTGCTCTTCATCGACAACATCTTCCGTTTCACGCAGGCCGGCTCCGAGGTCTCGACCCTGCTGGGTCGTATGCCCTCCGCCGTGGGTTACCAGCCGACGCTGGCGGACGAGATGGGTGAGCTCCAGGAGCGCATCACCTCGACCCGTGGCCGTTCGATCACCTCGCTGCAGGCGATCTACGTCCCCGCCGACGACTACACCGACCCGGCACCCGCGACCACCTTCGCGCACCTCGATGCGACCACCGAGCTCTCGCGTCCGATTTCGCAGATGGGTATCTACCCCGCTGTGGACCCGCTGACGTCGACCTCGCGCATCCTCGAGCCCGGCATCGTCGGTGCGGAGCACTTCCGCGTCGCGAACGAGGTCAAGCGGATCCTGCAGAAGTACAAGGAACTGCAGGACATCATCGCCATCCTCGGTATGGACGAGCTGCAGGAAGAGGACAAGATCCTCGTCGGCCGCGCGCGCCGTATCCAGAAGTTCCTCGGCCAGAACTTCATCGTGGCCGAGAAGTTCACGGGTGAGGCCGGTTCCGTGGTGCCGCTGCGCGACACCATCGAGGCGTTCGACCGCGTCTGCAAGGGCGAGTTCGATCACCTGCCCGAGCAGGCGTTCAACAGCTGCGGTGGACTCGACGACGTCGAGGCCGCTGCCAAGAAGATCGCCGGGAAGTAGTCGACAATGGCTGAGATGACTGTTGAGCTGGTTGCCGTCGAGCAGCGGCTGTGGTCGGGTTCGGCGACGCTCGTCAGCGCTCAGACCACCGAGGGCGAGATCGGCATCATGTACGGACATGAGCCGGTCCTCGGCCAGCTGATCGAGGCAGGCGTGGTCGCCATCACCACCGCCGACGGCGAGCGCGTCGTCGCCGCGGTGCACGGTGGCTTCCTCTCGGTGACGGGCACCACCGTCACGATCCTGGCGGAGTCCGCGGACTTCGCGGGCGACGTCGATGTCGAGGCCGCCAAGGCGGTCCTGGCGGAGACGACCGAGGATCTCGAGGCGATCGCGATCGCCAAGGGTCAGCTCCGCGCCGTCGAGCGCGCCTGACCGGTACCCCGATAGCCGCGACGAGCAAGGCCGACGAGCAGTGACAACCGGAGTGACAGTTCTTTTCGTTCTGGTTGTCCTGCTCGCGGCGCTCGTCGCGGCTTTCGTGTATCGGTTGGGGGTGCTGCGCCGCGGCGGCACGGCGGCGATCGTCCGGACCACTCCCGCGGGTGTCGGCCAGGGCTGGCGGCACGGTGTCATCCGGTACGGCGAGGAGGACCTCGTCTTCTACAAGCTCTCCAGCCTCCGGCCCGGGCCCGACTCGCGGATCAGCAGGCAGGGCATCGAGGTGGGTGATCGGCGCGGGCCGCGCGACACCGAGTTCGACATCATGACCGACGAGATCGTGATCCTGTCGGTTCAGGACGGCGATCACGGTTACGAGGTGGCCCTCGATTCCGGCGCCCTCACCGCGTTCCTGTCCTGGGTGGAATCGCGTCCATCGGGGCGCTCCATGCGGGGCCGTCCGGCCTGACCGAATACCTCCAGACCCCGGCTCATCGCCGGGGTCTTTTGTCGTTTCAATGCCCGTCCGCGGATTCGGTGCCGCCCGCGCCCGGCTTCCACAGCACGTCGCCGTCGGGGTTCGCCGCCCGGCTCAGGATGAACAGCAGGTCGGAGAGCCGGTTCAGGTACTTGGCCGGCAGCACACTGGTGTCCTCGGGGGAGGCGTCCACCGCCGCCCACGCGGATCGTTCGGCGCGGCGCACCACGGTCCTGGCCACGTGCAGCAGCGCCGCAAGGGCGGTGCCACCGGGCAGGATGAAGGAGTTCAGCGGCGCCAGCGGCTCGTTGTACTCATCGCACCAGCCCTCGAGCCGCTCGATGTAGCCGGCGGTGACCCGCAGCGGCGGGTACTTCGGATCCGCGACAACAGGGGTGGACAGGTCCGCGCCCGCGTCGAAGAGGTCGTTCTGGATCTGACGCAGCACCTCGACGAACTCGGGTCCCGGCTGCCCGAGCGAGAACGCCACCCCCAGGCTGGCGTTGGCCTCGTCGCAGTCCGCGTACGCGATCAGCCGAGGGTCGTTCTTCGACACCCGTGAGAAGTCGCTCAGACCGGTGGTCCCGTCGTCGCCGGTACGGGTGTAGATGCGGGTCAGGTGTACGGACATGACGTCACGGTACCGCTCGTGCAGATCCAATCGGGACCGCTCGCGGTCGGGACCCGGTCGCGGCTGACTAGGCTGTCGCACTGTGAGTGAACGCTTTCTTGTCACCGGCGGTAACAGGCTTACGGGTGAGGTCTCGGTGGGCGGCGCTAAGAACAGCGTCCTGAAGTTGATGGCGGCTGCCCTCCTGGCGGAGGGCACGACCACCATCACCAACTGCCCGGACATCCTCGACGTCCCGCTGATGGCGGAGGTATTGCGCGGGCTCGGCTGCGAGGTGGTGCTCGACGGTGACGAGGCGCGCATCACGACGCCTGCCGAGCCGAAGTACCACGCCGACTTCCCGGCAGTGACCCAGTTCCGAGCGTCGGTGTGTGTGCTCGGGCCCCTGGTCGCGAGGTGCAGGCGCGCCGTGGTCGCGCTCCCAGGAGGTGACGCGATCGGGTCGCGTCCACTGGACATGCACCAGTCCGGACTGGAACTGCTCGGCGCACGCAGCGAGATCCAGCACGGGTGCGTGGTGGCGGAGGCGGACGACCTGCACGGCGCCACCATCCGCCTGGCGTTCCCGTCGGTCGGTGCCACCGAGAACATCCTGATGGCCGCGGTGTTGGCCAAGGGCGAGACCGTCATCGACAACGCCGCCCGCGAACCCGAGATCGTGGACCTGTGCAACATGCTCAGGCGGATGGGCGCCCTGATCGAGGGTGCCGGTTCCACGACGCTGACCATTCGGGGCGTCAAGACCATGCAGCCGACCACCCATCGGGTGATCGGGGATCGGATCGTCGCGGCGACGTGGGGGATCGCGGCCGCGATGACCCGGGGCGAGGTGCGGGTGCGCGGAGTCAACCCGAAGCACCTCTCACTGGTGCTCGACAAGCTCCGCTCCGCGGGTTCGCAGGTCACGATGGAGGCGGACGGATTCCGGATCGTGCAGGAGGGCCGCCCCACCGCGGTGAACTACGCGACCCTGCCGTACCCGGGATTCCCGACCGACCTGCAGCCGATGGCGATCGGCCTGGCCGCCGTCGCGGATGGCACGTCGATGATCACCGAGAACGTCTTCGAAGCGCGCTTCCGGTTCGTCGAGGAGATGATCCGGCTCGGCGCCGATGCCCGCACCGACGGACATCACGCGGTGGTCCGCGGGATCCCGCAGCTCTCGAGCGCGCCGGTGTGGTCCTCGGACATCCGAGCCGGTGCCGGCCTGGTGCTGGCAGGCCTCGTGGCGGACGGCGTCACCGAGGTCCACGACGTCTTCCACATCGACCGTGGATACCCGCGATTCGTCGAGAACCTGACGGCTCTCGGCGGCGTGATCGAGCGGGTGCCTGCCCAGGCAGCGGCGGGCTGATCGAGCCGTCGTGTCCGGGGGAGCGGTGGGAGTGTCCGGCGTCACAATGATCGATTTCCCCCGAAATGCCGGTTCCGCCGCCCTGTCGAGCTCTCTGACCTGGCAACTTCTGAGTCGAACAGGCCGCGACATGGCGATTTGCCACAGCGTTCGCCGCCGCGTAACTTTTGTCGAGTCAGAGCGACACGGACACCGACCCGGCCGAGAGGCCAGGGACACGAGGTTGGACGAAGGCGCCAGACAATCCCAAAGCTTGCTTGATCACTCAGCCCGGTTTTGACCGGGAGGCTTCGATGAGCTAGGCTGGAACAGTTGCCCCGGAACGGCCGAGAATAACTCTTTCTGATGTTAGAGCTTGGCGGTGATGGTGTGTGCGTGTTCTTTGAGAACTCAACAGTGTGCCGATGAATGTCAGTGCCAATATTTTGGTACTCCACACTCACTCTTTCCAATTGG